>NZ_JBEZIR010000171.1:0-15281 GCF_040651175.1 Kitasatospora sp. NPDC048540 | reverse complement strand
GGCACCCGTCGAGGTGCCCGGCCGCTGCGCGCCCCGCCCGGCTCAGTCGGCCGGCGGCAGCGCCAGCCACTCCTGCCAGGTCAGGTCGCGCCCGATCAGCCGCGGCCGGGTGAACGGCCAGTCCTCGGCGATCCAGCGCGGCACCAGGGCGTCCAGGGCCGCCTCCAGCTCGCTGCCGACCCGGTCGTCCACCACCCACCAGGAGATCTCGGCGTCGGCGCCGGCCCGCTCCGGCGGGTCGATGTAGACGCAGCCCAGCAGCGCGGTGTTCGCGTCGTCGAACAGCGCGTAGTTGAAGGACTGGTGGGCCTCCATCTCGCGGGCGTGCCGCTCCAGGTCGGCCAGGTCCGCCTCGAAGGTGATGGTCGCCGCGGGCCAGCCCCAGGCCTCGCCGTAGATCGACCACAGCCGCTCGCGCGAACCCATCACGGCGGGGTGGTCGAGCTCCGTGTCGCTCCCCGCGATCGGCCGCAGGTGGAAGCCCCCGGGCACCGGTACCCGGAGGGGATGGACGAAGTCAGCAGGCAGCCAGGTCATGGCGGGGAGGCTAGCCGAGCCCCGGTCCGCCGCGCACCCGCTTATCGGACCGGGGCCCGGCCGGCGCACGGCCTGAGCCGAACAGGTGATCCACCGGCCGTTCGAACGGTTTCCTGACGCTCCGTCTCCTTACGGTGGCCGGGCAGAGCCGTCGGTCGCGCACGACTCCCCGTGCCGCGGGACGGCAGACGAAGGGGAGCCTTTGATGGCACGTAAGGTCCTGGGCGCGCTGCTGCCCGCGGTGGTGCTGGCGTTCGGTGCGGCGGCGGTGCCGGCGGTGGCCGCCGTCCCGGTGGAGGAGCCGCAGTGCGGCCCGGCCTCGCTCAGCCGGCTGGACGGCCTGATGGCCGAGCTGGACGCCAGGGCGGCCGCCGGGCAGGCCGGGCAGGCGCAGTACTGGTACGTCGACCCGCAGGCCTGCAGGCTCGGGGTGGCGGTGCTGCGCGGCGCGGACGACGAACGCACCGAGGGGTTCGTCGGCGCCGCGACCGCGGTCGCCGGCCAGAGCGCGCTGACCACGCTGACCGAACTGGACACCCCGGTGGTCCGCCGGATCGCCCTGGTGACCGCACCCGACGACTCCATCGCCCGGATGCCCGGCACCCTGCACGGCGGCAGCGTTATCTACAGCGGCACCTCCGGCACGGTCTACCAGTGCACCAACGGCTTCAACAACTACCGGGCCGGCACCACGACCACCGCCGGGCACTGCGCCGACGCGGCCAAGACCTGGTACGACGCCAAGGGCAACAAGATCGGTTCGGTGTCCGCCGGCAACTGGCGCTTCCCCGGCTCGGACTGGGCCGTGATCACCCCGGTCGCGGGCTGGACCCTGCCCAACGACGTGGTCGGCGACGAGGAGGAGATCACCGCCTTCGGCAAGGCCACCCTGGGCGAGCCGGTCTGCGGCCGGGGCTCCACCACCGGGACCCAGTGCGGCACCGTCACCGCCCTCAACGTCACCGTCAACTACCCGGACGGCCTGGTCAGGGGCCTGGTGCGGAGCAGCCAGAGCGGCGGCGAGGGCGACTCCGGCGGGCCCGTCTACCACGGCGGCACGGGCCTCGGCCTGATCAGCGGCGGCCCGGCCAACGGCTCGACCACGTTCTTCCAGCCGATGAACTTCTGACCACCGGGGCACGGTCCGCGCCGTCGCGCCCCGCGCGGCGCGGGCCACCCGGACGGGCGCACACTGAAGGGGAGGGCGACCGTGCGCGCCGGGCCGGCCCCAGGGCGGGCGCGCAGGTCCACGACCCAGGAGGTGGCCGACGTGAGAACCCTGGTCGGATGGCACATCGAGATGGAGTTCGAGGAGGACGGCGACCGGACCAAGGCCGCCGCGATGGTCCGGCTGGCGGACGGCACCGAGGTCCGCGCCCACGGCTACAGCACCCGCCACCGCTCGGACAGCCCGCAGCTGCGGGTCGGCGAGGAAGTGGCCGGCGCCAGGGCGCTCAACGACCTCGCCATGCAACTGCTGACCAAGGCCCACGACGAGATCAAGTCGACGGTGCGGGCCCCGGACTACCCGCTGATGTGACGCCCGCCGAGCCGCCCGCGGCCGCCGCGCCCGCGACGGGACGGCCGTGGGCCCGGGCACGCTCCGCCCGGCGGACCGCCGGCCCCATCGCGGCGCCCGCCAGCGCGAACACCGCCCCCAGCACCAGCCACCCCGGCGGACCCCAGCCCAGCACCAGCGTGGTCAGCAGCAGCGGCCCGATCGTCCGCGCCACCGCCACACCGGAACCGAAGAACCCCTGGTACTGACCCTGCCGGTCGGCCGGTGCCAGCCCGAAGCCGATCTCCCAGGCGCCCGAGGCAAGCAGCATCTCGCCCACCACCTGCAGCCCCGTCGAGGCCAGCAGCACCCCGGCCGCCGCCCACGCCCCGCCGTCGGAGGCCGACAGCGCGAACCCGCCGCAGCCCGCCGCCAGTGCCAGCCCCGCGTACCGGACATACCGGACCGCGGTGGCGAGGCCGTCCACCCGCCGGGCCACCCGGACCTGGAACAGCACCACGCTCAGGGTGTTGAGCATCAGCAGCGCCGCCGCCGTCCACCCGGGCGCCGCCGTCCGGCCCGCGATCCACAGCGGCAGGATCAGCGACAGCAGCGGCATGTAGAGCAGCAGCACCGCGTTGACCAGCGACACCAGTGCGTACGGGCGGTCCCGCAGGACGGCCAGCCGCGGCTCGCCGGCGGCCGCCGCCGGGGCCGGCGCGACGGCCGGGAGCCGGGCCAGCAGCACGGCGGACACCAGGAAGCTCAGCGCGTCGACGCCCAGCACCGCCAGGTACCCGGCCGTGGTGTCGAAGCGCAGCGCCACCCCGCCGAGGGCCGCGCCGACCGCGAGCCCGGCGTTGACCGTCGACTGCAGATGGGCCCGTACCTCGGTCCGCCGGGCGGGCGGCACCAGCCCGGCCAGCAGCGCCTGGCGGGCCGCCGCCAGCCCGCTCTGCGCGCAGGCGTACAGCACGGCCGCGGCCAGGAACACGGCGTACGCGCGGGCGGTGAGGAACAGCCCGACCGAGCCCGCCGTGGCGACCGCGAGCAGCGCCGCCACCCCGCGCGGACCGCGCCGGTCGGCCAGGTGGCCGAGCGGCACCCCGGCGAAGGCGCCGACCGCCCAGCCCAGGGTGAGCCCGAACCCGATCTGCGGCGCCGTCAGCCCTACCACCCGGCTGAAGTACAGCGCCGAGCAGACCAGGAACGCGCCGTCGCCCAGCGCGTTGGTCAGCTGCGCGGCGGCCAGCCGTCTGGCCGGCCCCGCCGGCGGTAGCAGTCCCGCACCCATCCGCGCCCCCCTCGACGGTCGGGCCCCGCACCCCGGGGCCGCTCCGACCCTAGGGCACGGCACCGACAGTCCGGGCCCGAACGGGCGCCGAAGCGACGGCGGACGGGCGGCGGACGGGCCGTCAGGCGGAGCCGGCCAGCTCCGCCAGCGGGACGGCCGGGTCGGTCAGCCGGTCCACGGCGACCTCGCGGCCGGAGCGGACCAGGTCACGGATCGGGTCGGTGACGTCCCAGACGTTGACGTTCATCCCGGCGACCACCCGGCCGCCGGACAGCCAGAACGCGATGAACTCCCGGGCCGCGACGTCGCCGCGGAACACCACCCGGTCGTAGCCGCCCGGCTCGGCCAGCCCGGTGTACTCCATCCCGAGGTCGTACTGGTCGGTGAAGAAGTACGGCACCCGGTCGTACACCGCCTCCCGGCCGAGCATCGAGGCCGCCGCCACCTTCGGCTGGTTGAGCGCGTTGGCCCAGTGCTCGACCCGGACCGGGCGGCCGTACAGCGGGTGGAAGGCGTTGGCGACGTCGCCCGCGGCGAACACGTCCGGGTGCGAGGTGCGCAGGTGCCGGTCGGTGCGCACGCCGTTGTCCACCTCCAGGCCGGCCGCCTCGGCCAGCGCGGTGTTCGGGCTGATCCCGACCCCCACCACCACGGTGTCGGCCGGGACCAGCGTGCCGTCGTCCAGCCGGACGCCCTCGGCGGACAGCTCGGCGACCTGGACCCCGAACCGCAGGTCCACGCCGTGCGCCCGGTGCAGGTCGGCGAAGACCTGGGCGACCTCCCGGCCGAGCACCCGCAGCAGCGGCAGCTCCGCCACCTCCAGCACGGTGACCTCGGCCCCGGCCGCCCGGGCCGCGGCGGCGGCCTCCAGCCCGATCCAGCCGGCCCCGACGATCGCGATCCGGGCGCCCGGCCGCAGCGCCGCGCGCAGCCGGTCACTGTCACCGACCCGCCGCAGGTACACCACCTCGGGGCGGTCCCCGCCGGGCACCGGGATCCGGCGCGGCGCCGAACCGGTGGCGAGCAGCAGCTTGGACCAGC
The DNA here is from genome assembly GCF_040651175.1 of Kitasatospora sp. NPDC048540. NCBI lineage: Bacteria > Bacillati > Actinomycetota > Actinomycetes > Kitasatosporales > Streptomycetaceae > Kitasatospora > Kitasatospora sp. NPDC048540. Next base: position 10,911 of record NZ_JBEZIR010000171.1, on the reverse strand, counting down.
CGAGCCGGCTGCCGTCGGCCAGCGTCACGGTACGGGCGGCCGGGTCGATCGCGGTGGCGGCGGTGCCGAGCCGCAGATCCACCCCGTGTTCGGCGTACCACTCGGCCGGATGGACGAAGATCTTCTCCCGCTCGGTGCCGCCCTGCAGATAGCCCTTGGACAGCGGCGGCCGCTCGTACGGGCGCTCCGGTTCGTCGCCGACCAGCACCACCGGGCCGTCGAAGCCCTCCTCACGCAGTGCTTCGGCGGCCTTGGCCCCGGCCAGGCTTGCGCCCAGGATGACGTATGAGGTGTCCATAGCCGGATCCCTACCCCGTGATCCCCGCGCCCATCACCACCGCTCACCCCCGTCGGCCCGCCCGCCCCCGCCGCAATCCCGCCCCGGCGACCGGACACGGCCTAGGCTGAACCCGCTGGGGCCGGTCCGGCGACGCCGATCCGGTGCGGGCGGTCGCACGGGCCGCGGAACCGGAAGGAGCGGCTGGCGAATGGGTGATCCGACGGGCGAGAAGACGGTCAGGGTGCGCTGCGTACCGGGTGCGCCGTGCTGGGTCAGCCTGACCGCCAGGGACCTCGACCTGGCACAGGCGTTCTACGGGCCGCTGCTCGGCTGGACCTTCGAGCCGGGCCCGGACCGCTGGGGCCGCTACCTGCGGGCCGTGGTCGACGGCGTCGAGGTGGCCGGCCTCGGCGTGATCGGCGGGGACTGGGACGTGCCGGTGGCCTGGACGATCATCTTCGGCACCGAGAGCGCGGACCAGTCCGCCGACGGCGTCCGCGAGCGCGGCGGCACGGTCGCGGTCGGCCCGCTGGCCTTCGACGCCGGGCGGATCGTGCTGGCCTCGGACTCGGCCGGCGCGGCCTTCGGGATCTGGGAGGGCGAGACCGCCGACGAGACGTGGATGGCGGAGCCCGGCACGCCGTCCTGGATCGAGCTGCGCACCGCCGACCCGTTCGCGGCGGCGCTCTTCTACGGCGAGGTGTTCCGCTGGGACGGGCGGGACCCGGCGCACTTCGAGGTCCGCTACGAGCACGAGCGGGTGGTGCTGAGGGTGGAGGGCCGCAGTGTGGCCGCGCTGCGCGGGGCGGAGGAGGGGCTGGGCCCGCACTGGGAGGTGTTCTTCGCGGTGCGGGACACCGAGGAGGCGGTCCGTCAGGCGGTCGAGCTCGGCGGCAAGGTGGCCGGGGACCCGGTGGACACCCCGTACGGCCGGGTGGCCCGGCTGAGCGACCCGGAGGGCGGGCTCTTCTCGGTGATCAGCCCGCTCGGCTGACCTCCCGCCGGTCGGCCGACCGCGCCCTTGCGCAGCGCCGCCGCTCAGTGCCGCAGCCCGGCGAACAGCCGGTGCATCGCCTCCGGCAGCTCGTCCGGCACGGTGACCGGGTGCTCGAACTCGAAGCGGGCGTCGAGGAGTCGGCCGGACGGTCCGGTGTCCTCCGGGCCGCCCTGCGGATCGCCGATCAGCCGGACCCGCAGTCCGAAGCGGTCGAGGGCGACCGGTGCGACCTCGCGGAGCGCGCCGACCGGGCCGGGCCAGGCGTGCCGGGCGGTCCGCCGGGCCAGCGCGCGGGCGCCGAGCAGGGCCAGCTGGTCGGGGTGGGCGGCGGCCAGGTGCTGGAGCAGACAGGCCTCGTCGCCCGCGATCGGGTCGGGCGCGGCGACGGCGAAGGCGCCGAGGTCGATGCAGCAGTCGGCGCCCCACAGGTCCTCGACCGCCAGGTGGTCGAGCTCGAGGCGCAGCAGGGCGTGGCCCGCCGGGCCGCGGTGCGGGAAGAGCTGCTCGATCCGGTCGGGCCCGCCGGCGGGCAGCAGGGTCAGCCGGCCGTGGGCGTGGGCCCGGGCGCGGATCCGCTGGGGGACGGCGACCGGGGCCACATCGACGGCCTCCAGCTCGGCCGGGACCTCCTCCTCGCGGGAGAGCGCCACCACCCGGTGCAGCGGCGAGGGGCTCTCCACCAGGACGGCGAGCGCACCGTCGGGCAGCGCCGCGCAGCTGACCAGCGGGGGGATGCCGGGCCGGTTCACCAGGTCGATCCCGGGGACGTCGGCCACCACGGAGGAGGCGAACTGCAGGATCGTGCGGGCGCGTTCGGCGGCGGTGGGCGCGGTGCGCCGGGGCGCGGGCCGGTCGGCGACGCGGGCTGGCCGGTTTTCGGCGTGGGGCATCCGTCCTCCTCGTCTCTTAGGTGAGCCTAACCTAAGAAGGTGGGCGGCGGGAAGGAGGCCGGGCCGAGTGGTCAGAGTGGCTTGCGGGCCTCGATCAGGAACCGGGTGGTGTGGGCCAGGAACGGTCCCTCGGCCCGGATCCGCGCATCCAGCTCCCGCAGCCGCTCGCGGTACTGCTCCACGGTGAAGCCCGGCACCATCCAGATCACCTTCCGCAGGAAGTACACCACCGCGCCGATGTCGTGGAACTCCGTGCGCAGCGACTCGAACCGCAGGTCCACCACCTCCAGCCCGGCCGCCTCGGCCGCCGCCCTGGCGTCGTCGGGGTGCCGGCCGCGGCGCACCTCGGCCGGCTGCGGGCCGAGGAAGAACTCCACCAGCTCGAACACGCTGGACGGGCCGACCTGTTGGGACAGGTAGCAGCCGCCCGGCCGGAGCACCCGGGCGATCTCCTGCCACCACACCGTCACCGGGTGCCGGCTCACCACCAGGTCGAAGGCGGCGTCGGCGAACGGCAGCGGCGGCTCGTCCGGGTCGGCGACGACCACGGCGCCGAGCGGGTGCAGCAGGGCGGTGGCCTTCGCGACGTTCGGCGGCCAGGACTCGGTGGCCACCGTGGTCGGCGGCAGCTTCGGCGTACCCGCCAGCACCTCGCCGCCGCCGGTCTGGATGTCCAGCGCGGCCGCGGCCAGGGCCATCCGCTCGCCCATCAGCCGCTGGTAGCCCCAGGACGGGCGCTGCTCGGTGGCCCGACCGTCCAGCCAGGAGAAGTCCCAGCCGGCCACGGACACCGCTTCGGCCTCGGCCACCAGGTCGTCGAAGTCTCGCTCCATGGGGCGATCCTCGCACCCGGCCCGTTCGTGGGCCAATGAATTGCGGGTGCCCGTGGGCGGTGGCCCGGTCAGCGGGGCCGGCCGCCGCCGGGCACCAGCAGTCCCAGCTCGTAGCCGGCCGCCACCGCCGAGGCCCGGTCCTTGACCTCCAACTTGGCGTAGACGTGCAGCAGGTGGGTCTTGACGGTGGCCTCGCTGATGAACAGCCGGGCGGCCGCGTCCCGGTTGGTCGCGCCGCCCGCGACCAGCTGCAGCACCTCCAGTTCCCGGGCGCTGAGCACCTCGGGCGCGGGTGCGCGGACCTGGCCGAGCAGCTTGGCGGCCACCGTCGGCGAGATCACCGAGGCGCCGCGCGCCGCCGACCGGACGGCGTGGAACAGCTCCTCCCGGGCCGCGTCCTTGAGCAGGTACCCGGTCGCCCCGGCCCGCACCGCGGGCAGCACGTCACCGTCGGTGTCGTAGGTGGTGAGCACCAGCACCCGGGCGGTCAGGCCGCGCTCGGCCATCGCGCGGATCGCCGTGACACCGTCCATCCGGGGCATCCGCAGGTCCATCAGCACCACGTCCGGGCGCAGTGCCTCGGCCAGCACCAGCGCCTCGGCGCCGTCCGCGGCCTCGCCGGCCACCTCGAAGCCGGGCGCGGCGGCGAACATGCCGCGCAGGCCGTCCCTGACCACCGGGTGGTCGTCCACGATGAGCAGCCTGACCGGCCGGTCCGCGTCGATCGGCATCCCTGTCATCCGTTCCCCCTGCCGGGCTCCGGAACGGTCACCGACACGGTGGTGCCGAGGCCGGGTTCCGTCTCCAACTCGACGTGTCCGCCGAGGTCCTGGGCGCGCCGCCGCATCGCGGTGAGCCCGAATCCGCCGCCCTCGGCGCGGGACGCGGCGGCACGGGCCGGGTCGAGGCCGCGGCCGTCGTCGCGCACGTCCAGGGTGATCTGGCCGGGCAGGTACGAGAGGGTGACCCCGACCCGGGTGGCGTCCGCGTGCCTGGCCACGTTGGCCAGCGACTCCTGGGTGGCGCGCAGCAGCGTCACCTCGACCTGCGGGTGCAGCGGGCGGGGGTCGCCGGTGACGGTCAGTGCCACGGTCGGGGTGCTGCGGCGGCGCCACCGGTCGACGGCCTCGGCGAGTGCCTCCGGCAGCTCGGCCCGCTCCAACTCCTGCGGGCGCAGGGCGTGGACGGCCCGCCGGGCCTGGTCGAGGCTCTCCCGGGCGAGCCGGGCGGCGCTGTCCAGGTGGTGGCCGACCAGTGCGGGGTCGGCGCCCTGTTCGCGAGCGCCGTCGGCGGCCTGCAGCTGGGTGACGATGCCGGCCAGTCCCTGGGCGACGGTGTCGTGGAGTTCACGGGCCAGCCGCTGCCGTTCCTCGGTGATCCCGGCCTCCCGCGCCTGGGTGAGCAGTTGGGCCTGCAGGCCGGCGTTCTCGGCCAGCAGGGCGGTCAGCCGCCGGTTGGCGTCGGCGAGTTCGGCGTTGGCGGCCTTGCGGCTCAGGCTCAGCCGGTCGGTCACGCCGTTCAGTGCGACGATCACCCCGGCCACCACCAGGTTGAACGACAGCACCGCCAGCAGGCTGCCGAACTCCCGCCAGGTGCCCGGGAGTACGCCACCGACCTGGGCCAGCGAGCCGGGCAGGGCGGCCACCAGCACGCCCGCGATCCGGGGCCGGCCGGCCGGCAGGTGGTGCACGGCGTGCAGGTAGCCGGAGAAGGCGAAGAAGCCGAAGTAGGGGTTGCAGAGCACCAGCAGCACGGTCAGCGCGACCAGTACGGTGAAGTGCGCGGGCCCGTGCCAGCCGCGGCGGCGGCCCGGCGGCAGCCGGTCGAGCGCCGCCCGGACCAGCAGCCACAGGGCGGCGGCGCCGGCGGCCGCCAGGGTCACCGCCGCCGGGCGGGCGGTGGGTACCGGCACGATCAGCGCCAACGCCAGCGAGACCAGCAGCGCGACGTACGCGAGCGGCGTGAGCGCCCGGTCGAGCCGGCGCTGCCACATGCCGAGCACGGCCTCCCCCGCGGGGTCGGCCGTGGACGGGTCCGGCCCGGCCGGCGCAGTGATCACTCCCACCGGAACAGCTTCGCAGCGCCGGCGCCCGCGACGAGCGCGAACACCGCCAGTGTGACCAGGTGCACGCCCTGCGGAAGGTGTCCGTTCCAGGTGTCCTGGAGGGCCTGGACGGCGGCGCCGCTCGGGGTGAGGTCGCCGATCCGGCTGAGCAGCCCGGGGGTGAACGCGCGGGGGATCCAGATGCCGGAGAAGAACATCAGCGGGAAGAGCAGCATCGCCCCGATCGCGTTGCCCGCCTTCGCGGACGGCGCCACGGCCGCGACCAGCAGCCCGAGCGCGAACAGTGCCGCCACGGTGAGGGCGAAGGCCAGCACGAACCCGGGCAGCTGCCGCGGCAGCGGCACCCCGAAGGCCAGGCCGGCCGCGCCGACCAGCAGCAGCGAGACCACCGAGACCGCCAGGTAGAGGGGGAGCAGCGCGCCGAGCACCAGCACCGGACGGACCGGGCTCGCCGACAGCCGGCGCAGCACCCCGCGTTCGCGGTAGCCGGCCAGCACCGGCGGCAGGCCGTTCATGGCCAGGGTCAGCACGCTGAACACCGCCATGATCGGGGCGTACAGCTGGAGGGTGCTCATACCGTGCAGGTCGGCGGAGCGTTCGCGCAGGGCGGGGATCGAGCCGAGCACGCCCATCAGCAGCACCGGGAAGGCGAGGCCGAAGAACGCGGTGGCGGGGTCGCGCAGGAACAGCCGGGTCTCGACGGCGGCCAGGCGGCGCAGGGCACGGGCGGTGGCGGCGCCGGTGCCGGCGGTGTCGGCGGTGCTGGCGGTGCTGGTCATCACGGGCTCCGAAGGGTGGGTGAGGGGTGGTCAGTTGAGGTGGTCGCGGCCGGTCAGCGCGACGAAGGCGTCGTCCAGGCTGCGCTCGTGGATCCGCAGGCCGGTGACGACGAGGCCGCGGCCGGCGAGCAGCCGGGTGACCTCGTCGGCGTAGCCGCCGGTGCCGGTGACCTCGATCCGGCCGGCCCGTTCGGTCACGGTGGCCACCCCGGGCAGTCCGGCGAGCAGGGCCAGTTCGAGCGGGGCGGTCGGCCGGAAGCTCAGGGTCCCGGCCACCCCGGCGCGGGCGATCAGCTCCTGCGGGGTGCCGGCGGCCACGATCCGGCCGCGGTCCAGCACGGCGGCGCGGTCGCACAGCGCCTCGACCTCGTCCATGAAGTGCGAGACCAGGACCACCGTCACGCCGCTGTCGCGGACCTGGCGGATCAGCTGCCAGGTCTCCCGCCGGGCCGCCGGGTCGAGACCGGTGGTCAGCTCGTCCAGGAACGCCACCTCCGGCCGGCCGACCAGGGCGAGCGCGATGAACAGCCGCTGCTTCTGCCCGCCCGAGAGCTTGCCGAACGGCGTACGGCGCAGCTCGCCGAGGCCCCAGCGGGCGGCCAGGTCCGCCACGTCGTGGGCCCGGGGGTAGAAGGAGGCGTACAGCTCCAGCGCCTCGCCGACCCGCAGTGCGTCCTGCAACTGGGCCTGCTGGAGCTGGACGCCGATCCGGGCGCGCAGCCGGTGCGCCTGGCGGACCGGGTCGAGCCCCAGCACCCGGACGGTGCCGCCGTCGGCCCGGCGCAGGCCCTCGCAGCACTCCACGGTGGTGGTCTTGCCGGCCCCGTTGGAGCCCAGCAGGCCGAAGATCTCGCCCTCGGCGACCTGGAAGTCGACCCCGTCCAGGACACCGCGCCCCCGGTAGGCCTTGCGCAGTCCCGCCACCTCGATGACCGCCACGGCCACCACCCCTTGCTGTCCCCGTCCGCCCGGCGCCTTGCCGTGCTCCGAGCTTCCCGCGCGGGGGCAGGGCGGCTCATCGACCGTCCGGCGGTGGTTCGTGGCGGCGGTGGTGGAGGGGCATCAACCGATCGGTTGATGCCGGGCGGGCCGACCAGGTGCGGGACGGGCCGCCGGCTCAGCCGGGGTGACGGTCGTTCAGGATCTTCTGGAACAGCACGTGGTCCCGCCACTCGCCGTCGATCAGCAGGAACTTCGGCGCGGTGCCGATCACCTGGAACCCGCTCTTGACCAGCACCCGCTGGGAGCCGGGGTTGTCGGTGGCCGCGCCGGCCTCCAGCCGGTGCAGCCCGTGCTGCTGGTCGGCGGCCCGGGCCACCAGCGTCACGGCGGCGCCGGCCAGGCCGCGCCCGACGTGGCCGGCGTCGATCCAGTAGCCGAGGTTGGCGCTGTGCAGCGGGCCGCGCACCACGTTGGAGAGGGTCACCGCGCCGATGATCTCCTCGGCGTGGGTGAGCACGTACGGGTACTGGCGGCCGGTCTCGCGCTGCTCCAGCTGGTCCCGCAGCCGGGCCGCCTGCCCGGCCGGGGTGAAGAACTCCTCGTCCCGCCGGGGGTCCCAGCGGCGCAGGTGCTCGCGGTTGCGCAGGAAGGCGCGGAGCAGGGCGGCCGAGTCGTCCTCGGCAACCGGTCGCAGCTGGACGTCAGGTGCGACCGCGATGGCGTGGAACATCATCGGATCACCGTACCGGCGAGGAGACCCGGATCACACCGCGGCCCCGGCACCCAGCATCCGCAGCACCAGCACCGCGTACCGGCGGCCCAGCTCCTCCGGGGACTCCGTGCTGCGCTCGGTGTACCACCGGGACACGTCGATGCCGAGCGAGGTGACCGCCCGGGCGGCGGTGCGCTGGTCGGGCACCTCGAAGACGCCCGCGGCCACCCCCCGCCCGATGATCCGCCGAACCGTTTCCTCGATCCGGATCCGCAGCTCCGCCACGGCCGCGAAGGTCTCCTCGGGCAGTGCGTGCAGCTCGTTGTTGACGATCCGGCCGACCGTGTGGCCGCGGGCGTGCCAGACCGTGAAGTCCTCCACCAGGCGCCGCATCTGCTCCACCGGGTCGCCGCTCGCCGCCTCGGCCCGCTCGACCAGGTCGAAGGTGGCCTGATGCCCGGTGCGGCTGATCTCGGCGAGCAGCGCCGCCTTGGACGGGTAGTGGATGTAGAGCGCCGCCGGGCTCATCCCGGCGGCCGTCGCGATGTCGCGGGTGGTGGTGGCGTGGTACCCGCGCCGGGCGAAGGACTCCACCGCCGCGAGCAGCAGGCGCCGGGGGGCCTCGGTCGCCTCTCCGGGCCACAGGCCGGCGGTCGCCAGTTCGTTCATAGGACCAATCCTCGCAGAGGGATCACGGGCCGGGCGGCTCGGCCTGTTGACAGTGTGGCCCGCCCCCAAGATGCTGAGCAAGCGCTTAGTCACCCCATCGAAAGGTACGGCGATGACCTCCTCCCTCAAGGGCCAGGTGGCCGTGGTCACCGGAGCCAGCCGGGGCATCGGCCTCGGCATCGCCCGCGAGCTCGTCCAGCGCGGCGCCAAGGTCTGCATCACCGCCCGCAGCGCCGAGCCGCTCGACGACGCGGTCCGCGACCTCGGCGGCGCCGACCACGCCCTCGCGGTGGCCGGCAAGTCCGACGACCCGGCCCACCAGGAGGAGGCCGTCACCCGCACCATGGAGACCTTCGGCCGGCTCGACCTGCTGGTCAACAACACCGGCGTCAACCCGGTCTACGGCCCGGTGCTGGACACCGACCCGGCCGCCGCCGCCAAGATCATGGCGGTCAACGTGCTGGCCCCGCTGGCCTGGACCCGCCTCGCCCACGCCGCCTGGATGGGCGAGCACGGCGGCGCCGTCGTCAACGTCGCCTCCATCGCGGGCATCCGCGCCTCCAAGGGCATCGGCATGTACGGCGTCAGCAAGGCCGCCCTGATGCGGCTCACCGTCGAACTCGCCGCCGACCTCGGCCCCGACATCCGGGTCAACGCGGTCGCCCCCGCGATCGTCAAGACCAAGTTCGCCGAGGCCCTGTACGAAGGCCGCGAGGAGAAGGTGATCCGGGCCTACCCGCTCGGCCGGCTCGGCGTCCCCGAGGACGTCGCCGGGGCCGTCGCCTTCCTGCTCTCCGCGGACGCCGCCTGGATCACCGGCCAGACCCTGGTCGTCGACGGCGGCGTGACGCTGGGCGGCGGACTGTGAGCGCCCACGACGGGCGCACCGTCGTCGTCACCGGCGCCGGCCGCGGCATCGGCGCCGCCCTCGCCACCGCCTTCGCCGCCGAGGGCGCCCGGGTCGTGGTCAACGACCTCGACACCGACGCGGCCGAACAGGTCGCGGCCCGCCTCGGCGCGCTCGCCGCCCCCGGCGACGCCGCCACCGCCGACGGCATCGCCGCGCTGCTCGCCGCCGCCCGCAGCGCGTACGGCCGCGTCGACCTGTACTGCGCCAACGCCGGCGTCGCCCCGCAGGGCGGGGCCGACGCCGCCCCCGAGCTCTGGGCCCAGGCCTGGGAGGTGAACGTGATGGCCCACGTCCGGGCCGCCGAGCAGCTGCTGCCCGAGTGGCTGGAGCGCGGCGAGGGCCGGTTCCTGTCCACCGTCTCGGCCGCCGGGCTGCTCACCATGCTCGGCTCGGCCCCGTACGCGGTCAGCAAGCACGGCGCGCTGGCCTTCGCCGAGTGGCTGTCCGCCACCTACCGGCACCGCGGGGTGCGGGTGCACGCGCTGTGCCCGCAGGGCGTGCGCACCGACATGCTGACCTCGACCGGCGCGATCGGCGAGGCCCTGCTCGGCGCGGACGCGATCGAGCCCGCCGCCGTCGCCGCCGAGGTGCTGCGGGCCGTCGAGGCCGAGGAGTTCCTGATCCTCCCGCACGCCGAGGTGGCCGACTACTACGCCGCCCGCGCCACCACCCCGGACCGCTGGCTGAACGGCATGAACCGCCTCCAGCAGGGCCTCGAACAGGGCCCGGCCGCCGTCCGCACCCCCGAAGGGAGCCACTCGTGAAGGCCTGGCAGGTCGGCGGACTCGGTGAGCCCGCCGAGGTGATGCGGATCGCCGACGGCATACCCCGGCCGGTGCCCGCCGAGGGACAGCTGCTGGTCCGGGTCCGGGCCGCCGCCGTCAACTTCCCCGACGCGCTGATGTGCCGCGGCCAGTACCAGGTCCGCCCGCCGCTGCCGTTCACGCCGGGCGTCGAACTCTGCGGCGAGCCCGCCGAAGGCCCGTACGCGGGCACCCGGGTGATCGGCACCGCGCTGCTGCCCGCCGGGGCGTTCGCCGAGTACGCGCTGATGGATGCCGCCGCGGTCCTCCCCGCGCCCGAGGCGCTGGACGACGCCGAGGCCGCCGCCCTGCACATCGGCTACCAGACCGCCTGGTTCGGGCTGCACCGGCGGGCCGCCCTGGCCGCCGGCGAGACGCTGCTGGTGCACGCCGCGGCGGGCGGCGTCGGCAGCGCCGCCGTCCAGCTCGGCAAGGCCGCCGGGGCGAGGGTGATCGGTGTCGTCGGCGGCGCGGCGAAGGCCGCCGTGGCCCGGGAACTGGGCGCGGACCTGGTGATCGACCGGCACGAACGGGACTTCGTCGCCGCGGTCAAGGAGGCCACCGGCGGCCGCGGGGCCGACGTGGTCTTCGACCCGGTCGGCGGCGACGCCTACACCGGCTCCACCAAGTGCGTCGCCTTCGAGGGCCGGATCGTCGTGGTCGGCTTCGCCGGCGGCACCATCCCCGCGCCGAGCCTCGGCCACGCCCTGGTGAAGAACTACTCGCTGCTCGGCCTGCACTGGGGCCTCTACAACACCCACGACCCGCAGGCCGTCCGGCACGCCCACCGCGAGCTCACCGAACTCGCCGCCAAGGGGGTGGTCCGCCCGCTGGTCAGCGAGCGGCTGCCGCTGGAGCGCGCCGCCGAGGGAGTCCAGCGGGTCGCCGACGGCCTGAGCACCGGACGGATCACGGTTCAGCCGTAGCCCAGAGGGGGGGGGGGCGCCCGGGCGCGCCCCCCCCCCCGGCGGGCCGGCCCCCCCGCCGCCCCCCCCCGCCCCCCGCCCCCCGCGCGGCAAGACACCCCTCCA
>NZ_JBEZIR010000170.1:0-15283 GCF_040651175.1 Kitasatospora sp. NPDC048540 | reverse complement strand
CTACGTCCGGCTGCGCCACGGCATCGGCGACGGCTCCGACATCGGCCGGATGAAGCGTCAGCAGGCCTTCATGTCCTCGCTGATCAAGCAGGTCAGCCCGGCGCGGGCTGCTCGGCCGGCTCGGCGGGCGCCTCGGCGGCCGGGGCGGCCGGCGGGGCCGGGGGCGCGAACGGGTTGAAGTCCGCGGGCGGGACCCGGACCGGCGTCCCCTTGCCCGGTGCCGGCGCGGCGGCGGGCGCCGCCGGAGCGGCCACCGGCGGGGCGGCGGGCACGGGCGCCGCGCTCCCGGCCACGGCGGTGCCGAACGGGTCGGCCACCGCGGTCGGCACCGTGGTACCGAACGGGTCCGCGGCGGCCGGCGCCGCAGGGGCCGCCACGGGGGCGGGGGCGGCCGGGGCCGCGGTGGCAGTGCCGGGCGCCGGGGGCGCGAACGGGTTGAAGTCGGCGGGCGGGACCCGGACCGGCGTGCCCTTGCCCGGCGCGGCGGGCTCGGCCGACGGCGCCGCGGCCGCCGCCGGGGCGGCGGGCGCGGGCGGGGCGAACGGGTTGAAGTCCGCCGGCGGGACCCGCACCGGGGTGCCCTTGGGCTGAGCGGGCTGAGCGGGCTGAGCGGGCGGGGCGGGCTGAGCAGGCGGGGCGGCCGGGGCCGGGGCGGTCGGGGCCGGGGCGGTCGGGGCCGCCGGAGCGGGCTGCTCGGCCACCGGGGCCGGCGCCGGGGGCACCACGGGCGGGGCCGGGGGAACCGGCGGGGCCGCGACGGGGGCCGGGGGTGCGGCCTGCACCGGGGCGGCGGCCGGCTGCTGGACCTGCGGCGGCTGCGCGGCGACGTGCACCTGGCCGTCCCAGGCGAGTTGGACACTCTCCAGCACCCGGGCGAACACACCCGTGTACAGCTCCCAGTCGTCCGCCTGGGCGGTGCTCAGCTGGACGGTCAGCACCGACCGGCCGTCCGGCAGCGGCAGGAACGCCTCGGCGGTGACACCGACCAGCGACAGCGGCCGCCCGTCGGCGGTCAGCGGCGCGGGCACCGGTACCGTCCGCGGCTCGACCAGCAGCACGGCGGGTCCGGCCGGCAGCAGCACCCGCCAGACCTCGGCGGCGGGCCGCCGGTCCGCCAGCTCGGTGGCCAGCTCGCCGACCTCCTGGGCGTGCGGCACCAGCGCGGCGACCAGCGAGGCGCGCGAGCGGCGGCCCTGCGTCTCGACCGCGGCCAGGCCGGCGAAGACCACGCCCGCGGCGGCGGTCTCCTCGGCCAGCGCGGCCGCCACCACCGCCCACTCCTTGCGGGCCTCGGCGTCGGCACCGGCGAACAGCTCGGCGGCCACCTCGGTCAGGTGTGCGCCGAGCGCGGCGCCGTCGCCGCGGATCGCCAGCGGGTGGAAGAGCGAGGGCACCAGCAGGCGCGCCTCGACACCGGAACCGGTGGACAGTTCGTCAGGTGCGAGGACCGGCCGGTCCGCGGCGAGCGCGGCCAGCGCGGGCGGGAACTCCGGGCGCAGCTTCTCGTCCGCGCTGCCGTGGCCGACCGGGAAGCGGAACGCCGCCGCGGACGGGGCCGCGGCGCCGCGCACCGTACCGCCGCCGTACCGGGCCAGCAGCTCGGCGGCCGCTCCCGGCGCGGGCTCGGGGCGCCGGGTGTGGGCCGCCTCCACCACCGTGCCGAGACCGTGGACCCCGGTGATACCGGGGCCGTTGGGGCCGATCCGGACGCCGAACAGGGCGCCGGCGGCCGGGTGCGCGGTGCTCCCGAAAGCGGCCAGGGTGGCGGCCGGGTAGTGCGTGGCCCGCTCGCCCAGCAGCGTTTCGGCCAGTGCGTCCAGTGTGGCCGCGATCCGCTCCGCGGCTGTGAAGCCGTCCTGAGTCATGGCGCCGAGCCCCCCTCGCTCTCGGTGTGGCATTAACGCCCACTTTCTATCAGAAACCGCTGACCCGGCGGCATCCGGCACCGAAGCTCACCAAGCGGGCGCGGCAGCTCCGGATGTGTGCGGCCCGCCTCGTCAGCCGGCCGGCGGGGCGGCGAGCCGGCCGAGGTCCTCCGCGAGGCCGGGAACGGCCAGCAGGCCCGCCAGTTCGCGTACCAGCCGCCCGGTCGGACCCCCGGGCTGCTCGCTGCGGAAGAACCCGGCCAGCTCCGCCGCGAGCCCCGGCTCCCGCGCCGCGGTGACCGCCAGCGCCGCGACGAACTCCTGCACCAGCTGCAGCTGCAGCTCCTCCAGCGGGACGCTGCGCTCGGACAGCCAGTCGAGCGAGGTGATCTCGGCGTTGGCGATCCAGGCCCGGACGGTGCGGCGCAGCCCGGGGCTGGGCGCGGGAACGGCGAGGTGCAGCAGGATCTGCTCCAGCGCGGCCCGCCGGACCTCGTCGATCACCGCCGTGGTGCCGGGGCTGGCCGCGACCGAACCGCCGCGCAGCAGCGCCTCGAAGCCGGGGCCGTGGCTGTTCACGAAGTCGAGGTAGCGGCCCATCACCCGCAGCAGCCGCTCGGACATCGGCCCTTCGGCCGCCTCCTCGAAGCGCCCGGCCAGCTCCTGGCCGGCCCGGCGCAGCGACTCCTCGTACAGCGCCTGCTTGCCGGGGAAGTAGTGGTAGACCAGCGGCCGGGAGGCCCCCGCGGCGGCCGCGATGTCGTCGATGGAGACGTCCTCCGGCGGGTGCTTGCTGAACAGGTCGAGCGCGACCGCGATCAGCTGCTCCCGGCGCTCGTCCACGCTCAGCCTGCGGCGCGGCGCACGCACCTCCGGAGTCCGGGTCGCCGCCGTCGGCGTACGGGAAGCCATACCGTCACCCTATCGGTCGATGCCGTCCCGGCCGGTCGTCCGATCGTGCGGGCCGGGGTGGACCGGCCGTCCTTGGAGGAGATGACGAAATTCTGACGGCGGCCCCGCGGCTCTGGCCCCGACCACGCCGACCTGGTCGAATCGACGGTGTGAGTGAGACCTCCGGAACCCCCGTCGGACGCCGCGTCGTCCTCGGCATGCTCGGTCTGGGCGTGGCCGGGGTGGCGGCGGGCCCGTTCCTGCAACGCGCCGTCGAAGGGGTCACCAGCAAGGACCCGACCGGGCTGAGCGGGCTGCTGCCCGGCGGGGGCGGCTTCCGGTACTACTCGGTGGTCGGCTCGGTGCCGACCCGGACGGCCGCGGACTACACGCTGCGGATCGACGGGATGGTGGACCGACCGGTCACCTTCAGCCTGCCCCAGCTGCAGGCGATGGAGCAGACCCGGATCGTCCACGACGTGCAGTGCGTGACCGGCTGGCGGGTGCCGGGCACCCCGTTCGAGGGGGTCAGGCTCGCCACCCTGCTGGACGCGGCCGGGGTCCGGGCGGACGCCGGTGCGGTGCGGTTCAGCTGCTTCGACGGCGAGTACACCGAGAGCCTCACCCTGGAGCAGGCCCGGCGCGACGACGTGCTGGTGGCGCTGCGGATGCAGGACCGGCCGGTCAGTCACGAGCACGGCGGCCCGGTGCGGCTGTACGTCGCGCCGATGTACTTCTACAAATCGGCCAAGTGGCTCTCCGGCATCACGCTGACGCCCTCGGTCGAACCCGGCTACTGGGAGCACTACGGCTATGACGTCGACGCCTGGGTGGGCCGCTCGAACGGACGCGACGATGCGCCCACCGGCTGAGCGGGCGGCGCAGGCGGGCCGGGTCCCGCGGTTCGGCCGGGCCGAGCGCTGGGTGCACCGCGCCACCTCCGGGCTGATGCTGGTGTGCCTGGTGACGGCCGCGTTCCTGTACTACCCGCCGCTGAGCGAGCTGGTCGGGCGCCGCCGCCTGGTGACCGCGGTGCACGAGTGGTGCGGGCTGCTGCTCCCGGCTCCGCTGCTGCTGGGCCTGGCCTCCCGGGCGCTGCGGGCGGACCTGACCCGGCTGAACCGCTTCACCCCGCTGGACCGCGCCTGGCTGCGCGCGGTGCGCCGCCGCTCGTACCGCCGCCCGGCGGGGAAGTTCAACGCCGGGCAGAAGCTGTACGCGGCCTGGACCGCCGGTGCGGTGCTGGTGATGCTCGGCACCGGGCTGCTGATGTGGTTCACCCACCTCGCGCCGCTGGTGTGGCGCACCGGCGCGACCTTCGTCCACGACTGGCTGGCGGTCGCGGTCGCCGTCGTGGTGGGCGGGCACATCTGGATGGCGGTCCGGGACCCGGAGGCCCGGCGCGGCATGCGCACGGGCAGCGTGGACCCGCTCTGGGCCGCCCGGGAGCACCCGGACTGGGAACCGCCGGACCACCGGCCGCCGGGGCCCGGGGCTCAGGAAGCGCGCCACTCCAGGTAGCGCCGCCAGGTCTCCACGCCGTCGGGGACGAACTCCCACTGCGCGAGGCGCCGCGCCAGCTCCGGCTCGGTCAGCCAGTCGTGCCAGGCGACCTCCTCGGCCTGCGGGGACACCGGACCGTCCCACACGGCCTGGTGCACGTCGCACCACCAGGACAGGCCCGCGCCGTCCTCGAACAGGAACCTGAACAGCGGCTCGGGCCGGATCCCGCTCACCCCGAGCTCCTCCTCGGCCTCCCGGACGGCCGCCTCGGCGTAGCTCTCGCCGCTGCCGACCACCCCGCCGACGAAACAGTCGTACGCGCCGGGGGCGAACAGCTTCTGCTCGGTGCGGCGGTGGGTGAAGATCCGTCCCTGTGCGTCGCGGACCAGGATGAACACGCAGCGGTGGGTCAGCCCCCGCCGGTAGACCTCGCCGCGCGGGGCGGTGCCGATCACCCGGTCCTGCGCGTCGACCACGTCCAGCAGCTCGTCAGCGGGGTTCGTCATGGCCCCACGGTACCGACTCGGCGTCAGCCCGAGCACCGGACTATCGTGCGAACCAGGGCGGCGACGGAGCGGAGGTCGGCGAGCGTGAGCACGGTGGAGATCTGGGGCGAGACGGCCGACGGCTTCGAACCCGTCCGGGAGGCCTTCGCCCGCAACTTCCGGGACCACGGCGAGCTCGGCGCCGCCTTCGCGCTGTACGCCGACGGCCGCAAGGTGGTCGACCTGTGGGGCGGCGACGCCCGGCCCGAGGTCGGTGCCCGGCCCGCGCCCGCCGTGCCGTGGACCGCGGACACCGCGCAGGTGCTGCGCTCGGTCACCAAGGGCCTGACGGCCGCCGCGGCGCTGCTGCTGTTCCAGCGCGGCCTGCTCGACCTGGACGCGCCGGCCTCCTCCTACTGGCCGGAGTTCAAGGCCGCGGGCAAGGAGCGGATCCCGGTCCGCTGGCTGCTGTCGCACCAGGCCGGCCTCCCGGCACTGGACACCCCGCTGCGGATCGAGGACCTGATCGCCTGGGAGCCGGCGGTTGCCGCCGTCGCCGCGCAGGCCCCGGCCTGGGAGCCGGGCACCGCGCACGGCTACCACCCGTACACCTTCGGCTGGCTGGCCGGGGAGCTGGTCCGGCGGGCGGACGGCCGCAGCATCGGCCACCTGTTCGCCGAGGAGATCGCCCGCCCGCTCGGCCTCGACCTGTGGATCGGCCTGCCCGCGGGCGCCGCACCCCGGGTCGGGCGGCTGGTCGACCTGCCCGCGCCGGAGGCCGCCCAGGTCGGGCCGAACGGCCTGCGGATCCGGCCCAAGCAGAACGTCCGGGACGCCTACCGCGACCCGGCCTCGCTGACCGCCCGGGCGTTCGGCGCGGTCCGCCCGCCGGTCGACCTCAACGACCCGGCGATCCAGGCCGCCGAGGTCCCCGGCGCGGGCGGCATCGGCACCGCCCGCTCGCTGGCCCGCTTCTACGCCGCGCTGATCGGCGCCGCCGACCGGCACGCCGGCGCCCCGGGCGAGCGGCTGCCCGCGCTGTTCGACGCCGCGACGCTGGCCGAGGCGGCCGGGCCCTCGGTGGACGGACCGGACCGGGTGCTGATCGTCAACACCTCCTTCGGCCAGGGCTTCTTCCGACACGGCGGCACCTCGCCGATGTCCTCCCCGGCCGCCTTCGGCCACCCCGGCCGCGGCGGCTCGCTGGGCTTCGCCGACCCGTCGCTCGGGATCGGCTTCGGGTACGTCACCAACGGCATGCAGCCCGGGGTGACCGGCGACATCCGTTCCCGGACGCTGATCGGCGCGGTCCGCGCCTGCCTCGCCGGCTGAGGCCGGGGCCGGGGCCGGGGAGGCAGGCGCGGCCCCCGGCGGGTCAGGCCTGGCCGGTGTCGAAGCGGCTGACCTTGCCGCTGTCGACGGTGAACCGCCAGGCGGTGCGCATCTCGCCCCAGGTGTCGTTGCGGAAGTTGGCGACCAGCGCCAGACCGCCGTCCTTCTCGGTCTGCACCTCCATCCGGCCGCGCGAGGAGAAGATCTCCCGGTCGATCCAGTCCGTGAGGTCCCGGTCCGAACCGTCGTCCGACATGGTGGCGTCCGGGGTGAGCGCGCCGAGGAAGGCGTCGCGGTCACCCGCGTTGATCGCGGCGACCAGAGTGCGCACGGCGGGTTGGGACAGCTTGTCGACGGGGATGGTCATGGGTCGGTGGCTCCTGTTCCGCGGCACGGTCGGCCGCTGCTCTCCAGAGACCACGGACGCGACCGGGCCGCGCGCCGCCTGGGCCGTTCGCAGTCCCCCCGTGCGCCGCCCCGGACGGGGTGTCGGCGGACCCGGGCGGGCCCGCCGTGTGCTTGGATCCGGCTGGGGGACCAGCCCGAGGAAGGGAGCCCTGGATGGGGCCGGCCGAACTGCTCGTCCTGACGTTCCCGCAGGAGACCATCACCCGCGAGACCGCCGCGGCGCTGGTCGCGCTGCGCACCGCCGGGGACATCCGGGTGATCGACTCACTGGTGGTCACCCGGCACCCGGACGGCGAGGCGACCTACGGCGAACTCGCCGACTTCGAGCACCTGCGCGGCGTGGTCGCGGTCGGCGGCCACGAACTGCCGCTGATCGGCCCCGAGGACGCGCAGGAGGCCGCCGAGCTGCTGGCGCCGGGCTCGGTCGCGCTGCTGGTCCTGATCGAGCACGTCTGGGCCGAGGCCGCGGCCGAGGCGCTGCGCGCCGTGGGCGGACGGATCGCCTCCGGCGTGCGGATCCCCCCGGAGAACATCGAGGAAGCCGTACGCGCCGCCCGCGCGCGCGTCGCGGCACAGAACTGAGGACCCCGTGCTGCTGTCCGTCCCGTCGACCGTGCCCGTTCCGCCGTCCGCGCTGCCGGGCCCGGTCCGCCCGCTCGGGGCAGCCCGTCCGCCGGGCACCCCGCTCGGCCGCGGCCTGGTGACCGGCGGCGCCGTGCGGGCGGCCCGTACCACTGCACCCGGCACCTGGCCGGATCCCGTCGAGCAGGGCCCGGCCGCCGGGTGGCGGATGGGGCGGGGACCCGCGGTCGTACCTCGCTCGGTCAAGCGGTAGGTGCACTCCGGGGGCGTGCGCTCTGGGCTGCACGCCCCCGGAGTTGCTGGGTCAGGCGCCTGGGTGGAGTGCCTGGGCCTCCTCGTCCGTCAGCAGCCGGGAACGGACCAGGAAGCGGTGGCCGGTCGGCGCCTCCAGCGAGAAGCCGCTGCCGCGCCCCGGCACCACGTCGATGGTCAGATGGGTGTGCGACCAGTACGCGTACTGGTCCCGGGCCATCCAGACCTCGACCGGCGCGAGCCCGTCCACCGTGAGGACGCCGAGCAGGTGGTCGGCGGCCGAGGTGAGGAACTCGCCGGCCGGGTAGCACATCGGCGCCGAGCCGTCGCAGCAGCCGCCGGACTGGTGGAACATCAACGGACCGTGCTCGGCGGCGAGTTCGCGCATCAGACCGGCCGCCGCCGGGGTGACGGCCACCTGGGAGGCGGCCATCCTAGAAGAAGCCCAGAGCCTGCGGCGAGTAGCTGACCAGCAGGTTCTTGGTCTGCTGGTAGTGCTCCAGCATCATCTTGTGGGTCTCCCGGCCGATCCCGGAGTTCTTGTAGCCGCCGAACGCCGCGTGCGCCGGGTACAGGTGGTACGAGTTGGTCCAGACCCGGCCGGCCTGGATCGCCCGCCCGGCCCGGTGGGCGGTGGAGCCGTCCCGGGTCCAGACGCCCGCGCCGAGCCCGTACAGGGTGTCGTTGGCGATCTCGATGCCGTCGTCGAAGCCGTCGAAGCGGGCCACCGCGACCACCGGGCCGAAGATCTCCTCCTGGAAGATCCGCATCCGGTTGGTGCCCTCGAAGACGGTCGGGGCCACGTAGTAGCCGCCCGCCAACTCGCCGTCGAGCTGGACCCGTTCGCCGCCGACCAGGACCTTGGCGCCCTCGGCCTGGCCGATGTCGATGTAGGAGAGGATCTTCTCCAGCTGGTCGTTGCTGGCCTGTGCGCCGACCATGGTGTCGGTGTCCAGCGGGTTGCCCTGGCGGATCGCCCGGACCCGCTCGAGGCCGTCGCCGAGGAAGCGGTCGTAGATCGGCGCCTCGATCAGGGCCCGGCTCGGACAGGTGCACACCTCGCCCTGGTTGAGGGCGAACATCGCGAAGCCCTCCAGCGCCTTGTCGTAGAAGGCGTCCTGCTCGGCGGCCACGTCGGCGAAGAACAGGTTGGGGCTCTTGCCGCCGAGCTCCAGCGAGACCGGGATCAGGTTGGCGCTGGCGTACTGCATGATCAGCCGGCCGGTGGTGGTCTCGCCGGTGAAGGCGATCTTGCGGATCCGCGGGCTGGAGGCGAGCGGCTTGCCGGCCTCCACACCGAAGCCGTTGACCACGTTGACCACGCCCGGCGGCAGCAGGTCGGCGACCAGCTCCATCAGCACCAGGATCGAGGCCGGGGTCTGCTCGGCCGGCTTGAGCACCACCGCGTTGCCCGCGGCCAGCGCCGGGGCGAGCTTCCAGACCGCCATCAGGATCGGGAAGTTCCACGGGATGATCTGGCCGACCACGCCCAGCGGCTCGTGGAAGTGGTAGGCGACGGTGTCCTCGTCGAGCTGGGAGAGCGAGCCCTCCTGGGCGCGCAGCGCGCCGGCGAAGTAGCGCAGGTGGTCGACGGCCAGCGGGATGTCCGCCGCCAGCGCCTCCCGGACCGGCTTGCCGTTGTCCCAGCTCTCGGCGACCGCCAGGGCCTCCAGGTTCTGCTCCATCCGGTCGGCCACCCGCAGCAGCACCTGGGCGCGCTCGGCGGGGGAGGTGCGGCCCCAGGCGGGTGCGGCGGCGTGCGCGGCGTCCAGCGCGGCCTCGATGTCCTCCGAGGTGCCGCGGGCCACCTCGCAGAACGGCCGGCCGGTCACCGGGGTGGGGTTCTCGAAGTACTGACCCCGCACCGGGGGCCGCCAGTCGCCGCCTATCCAGTGTTCGTAGCGGCTGCGGAACTCGACCACCGAACCGGGCCGGCCGGGGGGCTGGTAGACCGTCAAAGCTCTCTCCTCGCAACGACAGGCGCCGCCGTCCGGGCCCGCCCCGGGGCAGCGCGCCGGGCAGCCTAGGCGGCCCGGGCGGAAGGATGCTGGAAGCTGACTGGAGGGGTCCGCCCCTCCGGTCCGCACCCTAACCGCCCGGTCGGCGCCGCCGCTACGCCCCGTACCGGACCGGTCACGGTAGTGGTGGGGCCGCGGCGGCCCGGCGCCGGCGGTGCGGCGCCGGGCCCGGCGCGCTACCCGGCCCGGTAGCGGCCGGTGCGGCCCTCCCAGCGCAGGTAGCCCGCCAGCCAGGCGGCGAGTCCGTCGGCGTAGCGCTGGACGGCGCCGCGCTGGGCGGCGTCGAGCTCGAGCTGGTTGTAGACGTCCGCCAGCTGCAGTCGCAGTTCGGCGAACTGATTGATCATCAGCTGCGCCTCGGCGAGCACCACGGCGCTGGCCTCATCGGCCGGGCAGCCGCGCTCCTGCTGGACGATCATCACCAGGTTGTACACGTCGCCGCGCGGCGCCTCCAGCGGGTAGGAGCGCACGTCGTTGCTGAACGATGGTATGTCGGCGGCGAGTTGGCGCAGTCGACGGAGTACCGGGTGGTGGAAGGCGCTCTGCGGCACCTCGAAGTGGCCGAGCCGCTCGATCATGTCGAACAGGGTCTCCATTGCCGCGGTGCCGCGGCGCAGGACCAAGTAGCTCTCCCGGTCGGGGAGTTCGGCGAAGGCCCGGCCGGCCGCCTCGGCGGGGTGGCTGGCGAAGTACCACTCCCAGTTGTACGCGGCCCTGGCCCGCCAGCGGGCGGACATCCCCCGCTGGCTGCGGCGCCAGAGGTCGGCGAAGGCGTGCTCGGTGGCGGACGGGGTGGGCGGAGCGGATGAGGCGGACGGGACGGGAGAGGTGGACGGGGCGGAGGATCCGAACGGGGTGGTCGCGGCGAATGCGGCGGTGCCGTGCGTGATTCCGCAGAGCCGGTCGCAGATCCTGGCCACCTCGGCCGGATGTTGGCCGAGTTCGGTATCGAACTGGTCGTCGAAGAGAAAGTAGAATCCGAGGAGGTCGGCGGCCAGGCCGAGTTCGTCCGGCCCCGCCTCGGGGTAGCAGAAAGCGGCGAGCTCCGACACGTCCCAGTGCTCGTACGCGGGCTCGGTGATGCCGGCGGTCAGTTGTCTGTGGCGGTCCAGCCACAGCCGGTGGTGGGCTGCCGCCCCCGCCTGGTGGGGGCTCCGCCTGTGGGGAAACGGAAGCTCAAGTGAGGTGCAGTCGGACATCGTTCTCCCGGCGCTGCTGAGGGGTCTGTGCCGTACGTCCTGCTCGGCCTCGGGGTGGCCCGCGGAAAAAAGATCATCTCCAGCTGTGCGGGCCGAAGATTATCTGATCAGATCATCAGATGTCAGAGGTATCAGGGCATTTGCCCCTGGCTCTCGCTCTCAACCCTGTCCGTGGCCTCCGGCCTGCGCGAATGCCGCCCATGGGGGCGTGCGCGGCGCTAATGTCGGGGACAGAACCACGGAACTGTGAGGCGGAGGGCGCAACGGTGGCCGGAGATCAGCACGGGCAAGGGGAGCGAGGGCTCGGCGCCGGAACGGTCGAGGACCCGCTCCACGAGCGCGAATCCGAGCTCGGCAGCGCCGAACAGGCCGTCGCCAGACTCTGCCGGGCGTTCGCCAACGGTGGCACCGAGATCGGTGAACTGCTCCTCTACTCCGGCCCGCCCGGGATGGGCAAGACCTCGGTCCTGCGGCAGGTCCGCAGGCTCGCCAGACTGCAGCCGGGCTGCACCGTCCTGTTCGCCCGCGGCGGCGAGCGGCAGCAGAACGAACCATTCCGCGTACTACGGCAGTTGCTGCTCCCGGTGCTCGGCGCGCTGAGCGAGGCCGAGAGCCGCGAGGTGTTCGGCAACTGGCGCGGCATCGTCGGCCCGGCGATCGGCCTGTTCCCGCCCTCCGGCGAGCTGGAGCCGCTCGACCCGCAGGGCGTCCGCGACGGACTCGACTTCGTGCTCACCCAACTCGCCCCGCGCCGGGCCCCGTTGGTGATGATCGTCGACGACCTGCACTGGGCCGACCTGGAGTCGCTCACCTGGCTCTCCTCCTTCGCGGTCCGCTGCCAGGAACTGCCGGTCCTGCTGGTGCTGGGCTACCGCGACGAGTTCGCCGAGGAGGCCCGGGGACTGATCCAGCAGATCGAGGGCATGGCGGCCCGCCGACACCAGCTCAACCCGCTGAACCCCGCCTCGGTCACCCAATTGGTCCGCGGTGTTTTCGGCGCCCTGGCCGACGACGCCTTCTGCCGCCAGGTCTGGGCGATCACCGCCGGCACCCCGTACGACATCCAGGCGCTGCTGCGTGAGGTCCGTGACCAGGGCCTGGACCCGATCGAGGAGAACACCCCGCGGCTGCGCGACCTCGCCGCCGCCGCCCGCGGCCAGACCCTGCAGTACTGGCTGGAGAAGCTGGGCCCGGTTACCATGCGGTTCGCCTGGGCCGCCGCCCTGCTCGGCACCGACATCAAGCAGCAGCTCGCCGCCATCATCTGCGCGCAGGGCCCCGACCAGTCCGACGAGTCGGTGCGCCAGCTGCGCAAGCACCGGGTGCTCACCAGCAGCCCCAACGGGCGGCTGGAGTTCGTCCACCCGCTGATCGGCACCGCGATCTACCTGACCATGCCCTCCGGCACCAAGACCGCCATGCACGGCATCGCCGCGGCCGCCATCGAGAACGCGGGCGGCAGCCTGCTCACCGCCTCGCGGCACCTGCTGGAGACCCTCCCCGAGGGCGACTACACGATCGTCCGGAAACTGCGCAAGGCCGCCACCGAGCACCTCGCGATCGGCGCACCCGAGGCCGCCCAGCGCTGCCTGGAGCGCGCCCTGGCCGAGCCGCCGGACGAGGCGGACCGCGCCGTGGTGATGTACGAGCTGGGCTGTTCCGCGCTGCTCACCGACCCGTCCGCTACCGTCAACCAGCTCCGGCTCGCGCTGGAGATGGACGGTCTCGGCGACGACCTGCGGGTGGACGCCACCTTCCGGCTCTCCGAGGTGCTGGCCCACTCCGGCGAGCTGGTCAGGGCCGCCGAGACCTGCCGGCTGGAGGCCCAGCGCACCCCGCCCGGACCGGGCCGGCTCCGCCTGGAGGCCGCGCACTTCATGTGGGCCGCGTTCCAGCGCGACGAGGAGGACGGCCCGGGCCGCTCCGACCGGCTCCACAAGCTCTCGCTCAGCCTCGGCGAACGCGACACCGCCGCCGAACGCGCCGTGCTGGCGATGCGCGCCTGGGACCTCACCCTGCGCGGCGCCCCCGCCGCCAAGGCGGTCGGCTACGCCGACGAGGTCCTCGCGGACGGCCGGCTGCCCGCCGAGCTCGGCTGGACCAACACCACCTGGGGCTTCGAACTCCCCGCCCTGGTCGGCCTCACCCTCACCTACACCGACGAACTCGCCCGCGCGGAACGGCTGTTCTCCGACGCCATCCTGGAGTTCGAGGTGGCCGGCTGGAGCGGCGCGCACCGCGGCTTCGCCTACTTCCTGATGGGCCTGGTCCGGTTCCGCCGCGGCTTCCTCCCCGAGGCCGAGGACTTCCTGCGCCGGGGCCTGAAGATCTCCGAGCGGATCGCCCCCGGCATCCCGCTGCAGTGGGACATCGTCGGCGTGCTCGCCGACACCCTGCTGGCCCGCGGCCGTTTCACCGAGGCCTGGGAACTCGCCCAGCGCTACCGCTTCGCCCCGCCGTACCACACGACCGCCATGGTGCTGCCGGACGCGCCCACCCTGTACGGCAAGCTGCTGCTCGCCCGGGGCGACCGGGCCGGGGCCGCCGCCGTCTTCACCGAGGTCGGCGAGCAGCTGAACGCCCGCGGCTGGAAGAACACCGTCTGGGCGCCGTGGGCCGGCCACCTCGCGGTGGCGCTCGCCCCCGACGACCCGGACGCGGCCCGCGGGTACGCGGAGCTGGCCGTCGAGCGGGCCCGGGAGTTCGGGACCCCGTCGGCGATCGGCACCGCGCTGCGGCTGCAGGCGGCCACCACCGAAGGCCCGGCCGCCGTCGAACTGCTGGAGGAGGCCGTCGGCCGGCTGGGCCTGTCCCCGGCCGGGTACGAGCACGCCCACGCCCTGGTCGACCTCGGCGCGGCACTGCGCCGGGTCGGCCGGCTGAGCGCCTCCGGCGAGTACCTGTACCAAGGCATGGAGCTGGCCCAGCACTGCGGTGCCGACGGCCTGGTCGCCAAGGCCCGCGGCGAGCTGGCGGTCTCCGGGCTGCGCCCCAACCGGCTGCACACCCTCAGCCGGGACGCGCTCACCCAGCCCGAGTGGGAGGTCGCCCAGCTCGCGGTCCAGGGGCTGCCGCCGCAGCGGATCGCCGAGCGGCTCGACCTCCAGCTGAGCCTGGTGCACCGCCGGCTGGCCGCCGTCCACCGCAAGGCGGGCACCGGGCCGGAGGGCCTGGCCGCCGCGCTCGGCCTGCCCGAGCAGGGGCCGGACCAGGGGCCGGACGAGGAGTCGGACCAGCGACCCGGCCGGGACGGCTGAGCCGCCCGCGCCGGGCGCGCCGCGGCCCCGGACACCTCGTCGAAGCGGGGCGTCCGGGGCCGCGGGCACTCAGGCGGATCCGCCGATTCCGACCAACCGTCGGCGCGGGGTCAGTGCAGCACGCCGAGGAGGCTGGCGGCCCCGAGCGAGACGGCCAGCAGACCCCAGAGCACGAAGAACACGCCGAACCCCTTGAGCGTGCCGGGGGTCAGGCGCTCGGCGCGGTCCTGGTACCCCATGGTGACCAGGTTGTTCTTCCACCAGCCCGCGATCGGGCGGGACTTGGTGATCAGGATCCAGGCCGCCACCAGGAAACCGGATCCGACACAGCAGAAGAAGACGGCGCCAGCGGTCGACATGTATTGCCTCCGGTTGGGGTGAGGAGTGCGGTAGGGCCGGGCGGACGGACGGCCCGGGCGCTGTTGGCGGCGCCCGGGCCGGATGCCGTTACCTGTTGCCGAACGGCTGGTGGACCCAAGTGTAGGAGACGCCTCCGGTGACGTTCACGGGCAGCACGGGCGGGATGTAGTCGAGCCCCGCTCCGACGCCGACCATTCCGGTCACCACCAGATCTCCCTTGCTGTTCTTCGAGCCGCCGGTGCCCACGGCGCCGTGCCCCACCAGGCCTTCGCCGGCCGTGACTTCGAGCTGGCCGCCCCAGCCCGACAGCTGGCTGACGTCGTCGGCGTTGCTGAACAGGGTGTCGGCCGAGCCGTAGATCCCGAACCCGCCGAGCCCGGTGCCGGCGCTGGTGAGCAGATTGCCGTGCTCCTCCCCGTCCGGTCCGTAGGTGCGGGTCAGACAGGCGGACCCGTTCACCGCGATGCCGGCGGAGGCACCGGCGCTGATGCAGAACCCGTAGGTCCCGGTGTGCGGGTCCTTCTTCTTCTCCACGACACCGGTCTTGGCGAGAAGGTTCAGGGAACCGTCGATGACGCTGTCCTTGATCCCCTTGCTGTGCTTCTTCTTGCCCTTGTCCTTGTCGCTGTCCTTCCCGTTGTCCGTACCGGTGATGACGGGTGTGCGGCTGATGACGGTGATCTTCCCGCTGCCGTTGCTCGCGGTGATGGGTGCGCACGGCGGGTGCCAGTTGGTGGAGCAGTCGCTGGTGGAGTCGCTGCCGATGCCGCACACGTACGCGAACGCGCTGCAGCCGCCCGGGAGACCGCCGTGGGCCGGGCCTTCGACCTGGGTACCGCCGTGCGAGCAGCGGTACAGGCCGCTGGCGCACTCCTCCAGTTGGAGGCCGCTGGGGTCGGCGGTGTTGATGGGGTTGTTGTTGCTGTAGGCGTAGCCGTTCCACTGCTGCGGGTCGTCCGTCAGCATGAGGGGGTCGGGGTTGAGGAAGCGGCCGTGGACGGGGTCGTATTCGCGGGCGCCGAGGTTGGTGAGGCCGGTGGTGTCGTCCTTGGTGCCGCCGACGAAGCCCTTGTCGCCGGCCCAGGTCCCGGTCGCGGGCTGGGTGCCGCGGGGGTTGCCGAAGGGGTCGGT
>NZ_JBEZIR010000169.1:0-15737 GCF_040651175.1 Kitasatospora sp. NPDC048540 | reverse complement strand
GGCGTCCGCTGCCGGTCGCCGCCTCGCTCGCCGTACTGTCCGGGGCCGTCGAGAGGCCGTCCCGGCGGCAGGACGGCGGACCGGACCTCGACACCACGCAGCGCGTCCTGCTGCCGACCCGCACCCCCACCCCGCCGATCCGCCAGGTCGCCCTGCGGCTGCTGATGGCGATCGCCGTGCTGGCCGTCACCACCCTGGTGGTCTGGCTCGACCGCAGCGGCTACAGCGACAACTCGGACGGCCCGCTGGACCTGCTCGACTGCGCGTACTACGCCACCGTCACCCTCTCCACCACCGGCTACGGCGACATCACCCCGGTCAGCGACGCCGCCCGGCTGACCAACATCCTGGCGATCACTCCGCTGCGGGTGGTCTTCCTGATCATCCTGGTCGGCACCACCCTGGAGGTGCTCACCGAACGCAGCCGCCACCAGTGGCGGATCGAACGCTGGAGGTCGAGCGTGCGCGAGCACACCGTCGTGATCGGGTACGGCACCAAGGGCCGCAGCGCGGTGGACACGCTGCTCGGCCAGGGCGTGCCGAAGGAGTCGATCGTGGTGGTCGACCCGCAGCGCAAGGTGGTCGAGCAGGCGTCGCTGCACGGGCTGACCGGGGTGGTCGGCGACGCCACCCGCACCGAGACCCTGCTACGGGCACAACTCCCGCTGGCCGCCCAGGTGGTGGTCACCCCGGAACGCGACGACACCGCGGCGCTGATCACCCTGACCATCCGCCAGCTCACCAAGAGCGCCACCGTGGTCGCCGCCGTCCGCGAGGACGAGAACGCCCCGCTGCTGCGGCACAGCGGCGCCGACGTGGTGGTCACCAGCTCCAGTTCGGCCGGCCGGCTGCTCGGCATGTCGACCCTCAGCCCGCACGCCGGAGCGGTGATGGAGGACCTGCTCACCTACGGCAACGGCCTGGACGTGTTCGAGCGCCCGGTCACCAGGGCCGAGGCGGGCCGCAGCCCGCGCGAGTGCGCCGACCTGGTGGTCGCCGTGGTGCGCGGGCGCCGGGTGCTCAAGTACACCGAGCCGGAGGCCGCCACCCTGAAGTCGACCGACCGGGTCATCGTGATCGCGCCCGCCCGGCCCTGAGCCGCCCCGCCGGTGGGGCCCGTTCACGGTACCGGCAGCAGCTCCACCCGGCCGCCCGCGGCCACCCCGCCGGGCACCACCACCGCCAGCGCCTCGGCCAGCGCCAGCCCGCGCAGCATCGCGGGCCCGTCGAAGGCCAGCGCGGCCACGCCCTCGTCGGTCCGCACCACGGGCAGCAGCCGGGTGTCCCGCGGGTGGCCCGGCAGATCGACCGCGGCCCGTTCGACCCGGTGGGCGGGCACCGGCCGCCCGCTCAGGGTGTCCAGCAGCGGCAGGGCCAGCGTCACCGCCCCCGCCACCGCGGCCAGCGGATTGCCCGGCAGCCCGACCAGGTGGCGGCCGTCCGGCAGCGCCGCCAGCAGCATCGGGTGCCCCGGCCGGACCGCCACGCCGTCCACCAGCAGCCGGGCCCGGGCCTGCGCCAGCGCGGGGTGCAGGAAGTCGACCGGGCCGGCGGCGGTGCCGCCGGTCGTCACCACCACGTCGGCGGGCGAACGCCGCACCGCGTCGCGCAGCAGCGCGAAGTCGTCCCGGATCTGCCGGCGGGCGATGAGTTCGGCGCCCGCCGAGGCCAGCCACGGCGTCAGCAGCGGGCCCAGCGCGTCCCGGACCAGTCCCGGCCCCGGCAGCCCGGAGTCCAGCAGCTCGTCGCCGAGCACCAGCAGTTCGACCGTGGGCCGCCGGTGCACGGTGAGGCGGTCGTGGCCGGCCGCGGCCGCGAGCCCCAGCACCGCCGGGGTCACCACCCGGCCGGCCGGCAGCAGCTCCTCGCCCCGGCGGCACTCCTGGCCGCGCGGCCGCACGTCCTGGCCGGGGGCCGGGGTGGTGGCGTACAGCCGCCCGCGCTCCAGCCGGCCGTGCTCGCGCCGGACCACCCCGGTCGCCCCCGCGGGCAGCTGGGCGCCGGTGGCGATCTCCACCGCGGTGCCGTCCGCCAGCGCCACCGCCGCGGCGGGCCCGGCCAGCACCCGGCCGGCCGCCTGCCACGGGCCCGGTCCGGCCACCGCCCAGCCGTCCATCGCGGAGGTGTCGAAGGCCGGCAGGTCGGTGAGCGCGGCCAGCGGCTCGGCGAGGGTGTGCCCGAGTGCCGCCGCCAGGTCGACGGCGCGGGCCGGCAGCGCCCGCCCGGCCGCCAGCCGGGCCGTCCGCCGCGCCCTGGGCCACGGGCAGTCCCGCAGGACCTCCGCGCCGGCGGCGGTCTCCCGGTCCTGGTCGGTGAGCGCGGTCACGGCCGGTCCCCGCCGGCCAGGCGGCGCCCGGTCGGCCCGGTCGGCCCGGTCGGCCCGGGTGCGACCGCCCCGGCGTGGCCGGGCGGCCCCGGCCGGCCGGCCTGCGGGCCGTCGCCCGGCCCTGGGCCGGCCCCGGCGATCCAGTCATCCAGCGTGCGCTCCATAGCCCCATGCTGCCCGATCCGGGCGGCCCTGCCGCGCCGGGGCGGTGACGTTCACGGGTCGGGCCGCTCACCCGTCCGGGCCGCCCGCCGTGAGCGCGTCCCGCTGCCGGGCCGCCGCCAGCTCCGCCCAGGTGTCGCAGTCGTACGCGACCCGGTCCGGGTCGGCCAGCCGTACGGTGCGCAGCGGCGCCAGCAGCCGGCGCAGCGGACGCCCGGCGGGATCGCCCAGCCCGGCCAGGGCGCGGCGCAGCGCCGCCGTCCGGTACGCGGCGGTCAGCGGCTGCTCCCGGCCGGCCGCGTCGACCAGCAGTGCGGCCTCGGCGCGGGGGTGCTCCCCGGCCGGGCCGTCCGGTGCCGGGCCGTCCGGTGCCGGGTCGCCCGGAGCGGGGTCGTCAAGGGCGGGGTCGTCAAGGGCGGGGTTGTCCGGAGCTGGGTCGTCCAGGGCGGCGAGCAGGCACTCCAGCGTGCGGCGGTCCAGGAACGGCAGGTCGGCGGCGAGCAGCAGCACCCGGTCCGCGGTGACCTGCGCCAGCCCGGCGGCCACGGCCGCCACCGGCCCGCCGCCCGGCGGCTCCTCCCGGGCCCACCGCACCCCCGCGGTCGCCCGCTGGGGGCCGACCACCACGATCCGGTCCGCCCCCTCGCACGCCGCCACCACCCGGTCCAGCAGACTGCGGCCGCCGACCGTCAGCCCCGGCTTGTCCGCCCCGCCCAGCCGGGCCGCCGCGCCACCGGCCAGCACCACCGCGTCGTACCCGGCCGCGGGCCCGGGAGCCCCGTCCCCAGTCGTCATGCGCCCAGTATCGTCCGCCCGCGGCCTGCCCGGCGGGGCCCGGCTCCGGGCTCACGGCTCCGGGCTCACGGGTCCTCGACGATCTCCGCGTCGACGATCCCGTCCTGGTCCGGCTCGTGCTCGTGCGGTTCCAGCCGCCGCAGCTCGGCCGTCCGGGGCGCGGTGGCCGCCGCCGCGCCGAGCTCCAGCATCACGGGCAGCGTCAGCCCGCCGTAGCGCTCGTTGACGGCGGCGGCCAGCGCCTCGGCGTCGTGCGGGTGCGCGGCGAGCGCCAGGTCGAAGTCGCGCAGGTACCCGGCGGTGAAGCCGAGCACCCGCTGCGCGTCGTCGTCCGCGCCGGGCGCCCGGTGACCGGCCACCACCCGGACCACGCCGAGTTCGGCGATCCGGTCCAGGTTCGCCACCCACCGGGCCCGCTGACCGGGGTCGGTGTCGGCGGTCCAGACGTGGGTGCCGTTGTAGGCGAAGTCACCGGCGATCACCGTGCCGATGCTGGGGACGTGCACCGCGGTGGAGCCGTCGCAGTCGCCCTGGCCGAGCGGCAGCACCCTGATCAGCTGGCGGTCGATCATCAGCGGCTGCGGCAGCAGCGGGGCCGGGACCAGCGGCTGGTCCGGGATGTCGGCGCCGTACACCGGCTTCCACTGGGCGACCTTGGCGGCCGCGGTGTGCGCGATCCCCGCCACCACCGACGGGGCGGCCAGCAGCTGCGCGGACGGGAACAGCCGCAGCACCTCCTCCGCCCCGAAGTAGTGGTCCGGGTGCTGGTGGGTCACCACGATCGCCAGCAGCTGGCGGTTCTTGCCGGCCACCCACTCGGCCAGCTCGCGCCCCGCGGTCCGGGTGAGCTGGGCGTCGACCAGGATGGCGGAGCGCTCACCCATGATCAGGCTGGAGGTGGCGAAGAAGGCGGTCTCCGGACCGGTGAAGACGTCGACCTCGAGCAGCCGGACCGGTGGCTGTCCGTGGTCCGCTCGGCCCGGTCCGGCGGTCCCCTCGGGCGGTGACGGCGTCACTTCGGCTCCCTGGTCGGCGCGGCGGGCCCGCGCGGCCCCGTGCGCTACCAGCTTGGGAGGAAGCCGCCGGGAATGCCGGTTAGGCGCGCCCGGGCGGGTGGGTCCCGGCGCCGGGCCACCCGCCACCACGCGTACGCCGGGCTGGGCTAGAGTCTGACGCTCACCGGCCCAGCAGGCGCGGTGACCGGCCGAGCGGCTGGAACGGGCTCCGGCAGAGGACGGATCGGGAACACCACCATGGACAGGCTTCGCAACTCGGTCCGCCCCTACGCCTGGGGATCGGCCACCGCCATTCCCGACCTGCTCGGCCAGGAGCCCACCGGTGCGCCGCAGGCCGAGCTCTGGATGGGTGCCCACCCCGGCTCGCCGTCGCTGGTCGACCGTGGTGACGGCCCCCGCCCGCTGACCGAGGTGATCGCCGCCGACCCGGCCGGCGAACTCGGCGCCGCGGCGGTCGCCAAGTTCGGCCCCACCCTGCCGTTCCTCTTCAAGGTGCTGGCCGCCGGCATCCCGCTGTCCATGCAGGCGCACCCCACCCTCGCCCAGGCCCGGGCCGGCTTCGCCGACGAGGAGCGCCGCCGGATCCCGCTGGACGCCCCCGAGCGGAACTACAAGGACGCCAACCACAAGCCCGAACTCATCTGCGCCCTGGACGAGTTCGAAGGACTCTGCGGTTTCCGCCGGCCCGCCGAGGCGGCCGACCTGATGGCCTCGCTGGGCGTCCCCGCGCTGGACCCGCTGATCGAGACCCTGCGCGGCAAGCCCGAGGCCGAGGCCCTGAGCAGCACCCTCGCCACCGTCCTGACCATGACCGGCGCCGCCGCCGACGCCCTGGTCGCGGACGTCGCCGACGCCGTCACGGCCGCCGCCGCGCAGGACCCCGGCGGTGCCATGGCCGGGTACGCCTTCGCCGCCCGCAACCACCCCGGCGACACCGGCCTGCTGGCCGCGCTGCTGCTCAACCACGTCGTGCTGCGGCCCGGCGAGGCGCTCTACCTGGGCGCCGGCGTCCCGCACGCCTACCTGCGCGGCACCGGCGTCGAGCTGATGGCCAACTCCGACAACGTGCTCCGCTGCGGCCTCACCCCCAAGCACGTGGACGTGCCGGAGCTGCTGCGGGTGGTCGAGTTCCGGGCCGAACGGCCGCAGGTCCTGAGCCCCGGGCCCGGCCCCGACGGCGAGCGCCACTACCCCGTGCCGATCGACGAGTTCCGCTTCTCCCGCTACACCCTCGACGCCGAACCCCGGCGGCTCGACGGAGGCGCCCCGCAGATCCTGCTGTGCACCTCCGGCGCCGCCCGCCTGACCGCGGCCGACGGCACGGTCCTGACCCTCGCCCGGGGCGAGTCCGCCTTCCTCCCCGCCACCGGCACGGACACCGAGCTGACCGGCCCCGGCGCGGAGGTCTTCCGCGCCACCGTCACCCTCTGAGCCACCACCCCGACCCCTGCGGGTGCGCCTGCCCGGGACCGGCGATCCCTGGCTGAAGACGCCTCTCCTGCCCCCCGCGCGCCGGTGACAGTCTCGAACACGTCACCAGGAAGCACCCAGGGAGAAGGAGCGCACCGATGCGCGCAGTCCTCGTCACCACGTTCGGCGGGCCGGAGCAGGCCCGGATCGCGCGGACCGACCTGCCGGTCCCCGGTCCGGGCCAGGTCCGGATCCGCAACGAGGCGCTCGCCGTGCACCCCGCCGACCTCGCCGTCCGGGCCGGCCACCTCGCCGCGCTGCTGCCCGAGCAGAGCGCCTACCGGCTCGGCTGGGACACCGCCGGGGTGGTCGACGCCGTCGGCGCGGGCGTCGAAAGCGTGCGGCCGGGCGACCGGGTGATCGGGCTGATCCACTGGTTCGCCAGCCGCAACGGCACCCACGGCGACCAGGCGGTCCTGCCCGCCGACGCCGTCGCCCCCGCGCCGGCCGGGCTGACCGCCGCCGAGGCCGTGACCCTTCCGCTCAACGGGCTCACCGCGCTCCAGGCGCTCGACACCGCCGCCGACACCATCGGCCTGCGCGAGGGCGGCACGCTGCTGGTCACCGGCGCGGCCGGCGGCGTCGGGCACTTCGCCACCCAGCTCGCCCTGCACCGCGGCCTGCGGGTGATCGCGGTCGCCCGGGCCGGCGACCGCGGCCAACTGCTCGCCCTCGGAGCCGAGTTCGTCGAGGGCGCAGAGGACGGCGCCGACACCGCGGCGGCCGTTCGGGAGCTGGTCCCCGCGGGCGTCGACGCCGTCCTCGACACCGCGCTCACCGGCGCACCGCTGCTCGCGGCGGTCCGCGCCGACGGCCTCTTTCTCGCCGTCCGCCCGCCGGCCGCGCCCGCGCCCGAGCGCGGCATCCGGGTGCACGTGGTGGACGTCCGGCCGGACGGCGGCGGGCTCGCCGCCCTCGCCGAGCTCGCCGAGGGCGGGGCCCTCACCACGAGGATCGCCGCCGCCTACCCGCTCGACCAGGTCGCGGCAGCCCACGCCCACGCGGCCCGGGGCGGTGTCCGGGGCGCCGTCGTCCTCACGGTGTGACCCCGCCGCGGGGCCGGTCCTGCGCCGCGGGTCAGGTGACGTCCCGGGTCATGTCGACGAAGCGGGAGTAGTGGCCCTGGAAGGCGACCGTGATGGTGGCCGTGGGGCCGTTACGGTGCTTGGCGACGATCAGGTCGGCCTCGCCCGCGCGGGGGGACTCCTTCTCGTAGGCGTCCTCGCGGTGCAGCAGGATGACCATGTCGGCGTCCTGCTCGATCGAGCCGGATTCACGCAGGTCGGAGACCATCGGCTTCTTGTCGGTGCGCTGCTCGGGACCACGGTTCAGCTGGGAGAGCGCGATCACCGGGAGTTCTAGCTCCTTGGCCAGCAGCTTCAGGTTCCGGGACATGTCGGAGACCTCCTGCTGGCGGCTCTCGGCCCGCCGCGAGCCGCCGGACTGCATCAGCTGGAGGTAGTCGATGACGACCAGCTTCAGGTCCTGGCGCTGCTTGAGCCGGCGGCACTTGGCGCGGATCTCCATCATCGACAGGTTCGGCGAATCGTCGATGTACAGCGGCGCGTTGGTGACGTCCGGCATCCGGCGGGCGACCCTGGTCCAGTCCTCGTCGGTCATGTTGCCGGAGCGCATGTGGTGCAGCGCGACCCGGGCCTCGGCCGACAGCAGGCGCATGGCGATCTCGTTGCGCCCCATTTCGAGCGAGAAGATCACGCTCGGCAGGTTGTTGTGGATCGAGCAGGCCCGCGCGAAGTCCAGCGCCAGGGTGGACTTACCCATCGCGGGCCGGGCCGCGATGACGATCATCTGGCCGGGGTGCAGCCCGTTGGTCAGCGAGTCGAGGTCGGCGAAGCCGGTCGGTACGCCGGACATCTGACCGGCCCGGGAGCCGATCGCCTCGATCTCGTCGAGGGCGCCCTCCATGATGTCGGCGAGCGGGGCG
Organism: Kitasatospora sp. NPDC048540; assembly: GCF_040651175.1. Classification (NCBI taxonomy): domain Bacteria; kingdom Bacillati; phylum Actinomycetota; class Actinomycetes; order Kitasatosporales; family Streptomycetaceae; genus Kitasatospora; species Kitasatospora sp. NPDC048540. The sequence continues at coordinate 8,023 of NZ_JBEZIR010000169.1, read as the reverse complement.
TAGTCCTCGTTGGTGCGCTGCTCGGTGACGGCGTAGATCTCGGCCTGGGCCGCGTTCACGATCTCGTCGACGTCGCCCTCGGCGGCGTAGCCCATGCCCGCGATCCGGGTGCCCGCCTCGACCAGGCGCCGCAGGACGGCACGCTCGTGGACGATCTCCGCGTAGTACTCGGCGTTGGCCGCGGTGGGGACGGAGTTGACCAGCGTGTGCAGGTAGCCGGGGCCGCCGACCCGGGTGAGCTCGCCGCGCTTGGTCAGCTCACCCGCGACGGTGATCGGGTCGGCGGGCTCGCCGCGGGCGTAGAGGTCGAGGATGGCGCCGTGGATCAGTTCGTGGGCCGGCCGGTAGTAGTCGGCCGGCTTGAGCACCTCGACCACGTCGGCGATGGCGTCCTTGGACAGCAGCATGCCGCCGAGGACGGACTGCTCGGCGGCGAGGTCCTGCGGGGGCACCCGCTCGAAGCCGTCGCCACCGGCGGAGCGCTCCTCGGCGCGGTCGGCCTCGTCACGGCCCCGACGGGCCACCTCGCCGCCCTTTCCGCCCTTGCCGCCCTGGAAGCCCCCCCGGGAGCCGCCCGGGGTGCCGGGCGCGCCGCCGCCGTCCCGGCGCTGCCGGGAGACCGGCAGGCGGTCGCCGGGGACGTCGGGGAAGGGGTCGCCGGGGAAGGCGTCGTCGGAGGGCTGCCAGTCGTCCTCCGGCGGCGGCGGCACGTCGTGGTCGTCGTACTGGGGGCCGGTCACGCGTCTTTCCCCGATCAGCGAGTGTGGAGCGAGTTGGTGCTGCCGTGCCGGTGGCGCGTCCTGTCCTTCTTACGCCAGCGGGCCGACACTTCCGCTCCGGGCCGGGCGGTGTCGCCGGGCAGGTGGAGTCGGGGCGGCGTCCACGCTACGGGGCCCGCGGGCGATCGGCCAACATGGTTATCCACAGGCCATGTGGATAACCGGACCACTCCTGTGGAGAACCCGCCCAAACCTGTGGGCAACCCTGTGGACACCTCTGTGGATAACCACACGATCGCCCCGGTGTCAACTCGCTGACCTGCGATAACCCCTTACGGGGGCTGTGCATGAGAAAAACTTCACACACACCGTGCAGTCGCCGCGGAGCCGGCCGTCCACACCGTCCGCGGCTCGTCGCTCCGGATTTCGAGTAAGTGGTCAAGGCCATATTCATCACTTACCTGTGGATGAGTAGGCTGACCCCATGACCACCCCCACCGCCCACCGTCGCGGGCACGACCGCGAGATCCTCACGCTGGCGGTCCCCGCGTTCGGCGCGCTGGTCGCCGAGCCGCTCTTCCTGCTGGCCGACTCCGCGATCGTCGGCCACCTCGGCACCGCCCAGCTGGCCGGGCTGGGCGTGGCCTCGGCCGCGCTGACCACCGCGACCGGGGTCTTCGTGTTCCTGGCGTACGCCACCACCGCGGCGGTCGCCCGGCGGATCGGCGCCGGCGACCGCCGGGCCGCCGTCCAGCAGGGCGTCGACGGCATCTGGCTGGCCCTGCTGCTCTCGGTGGGCATGGTGGCGCTCACCCTGGCACTCGCCCCGCAGGCCGCAGAGGCACTGGGGGCCTCGCCGACCGCCGCCCCGTACGCGGTGAGCTACCTGCGGATCAGCGCCCTGGGCATCCCCGCGATGCTGATGGTGCTGGCGGCCACCGGAGTGCTGCGGGGACTGCAGGACACCAGGACCCCGCTGGTGGTGGCGGTCGGCGGGTTCACCGCCAACATCCTGCTCAACCTCGGACTGGTGTACGGCGCCGGGCTCGGGGTGGCGGGCTCGGCCTGGGGCACCGTCATCGCGCAGAACGCGATGGCCGCCGCCTACCTGCTGGTGGTGGTCCGCGGCGCCCGCCGCGAGGGCGCCGGACTGCGGCCCGACCGGGCCGGCATCCGGGCCTGCGCCAAGGCCGGCGGCCCGCTGCTGGTCAGGACCGTGAGCCTGCGCGGCGTGCTGCTGATCGCCACCGCGGTGGCCGCCACACTGGGCGACACCGAGGTCGCCGCGCACCAGATCGCCATGACGGTGTGGACCTTCCTGGCCTTCGCCCTGGACGCCATCGCCATCGCCGGCCAGGCGATCATCGGCCGTTACCTGGGTGCGGGGGACGTCCCCGGCACCCGGGCGGCCACCCGCAGGATGGTCGAGTGGGGCATCGGCTCGGGCGCGCTGCTCGGACTGCTGATGGCCGTGGCCGCACCGCTGTACGTGCCGCTGTTCACCGCCGACCCGGCGGTCCGCCACCAGCTGACCCTGGTGCTGGTGCTGGCGGCGCTCACCCAGCCGGTCGGGGGCGTGGTCTTCGTCCTGGACGGGGTGCTGATGGGCGCCGGGGACGGCCGCTACCTGGCCGGCGCGGCCGCGGTGACCCTCGCGGTGTTCGCCCCGGTGGCGCTGGCGGTACCGGCCCTGGGCGGCGGGCTGACCTCGCTGTGGTGGGCGATGAACCTGTTCATGCTGGTCCGCGCCGCCTTCCTGGTCCTGCGGGTGCGCGGCGGCGGCTGGCTGGTCACCGGAGCCGTCCGGGCCTGACGCCCGGCGCGCGGCTCAGCGGCCGGGTGCGGACGCACCGAGGGCCGGACCCCTCCGAGAAGGGGTCCGGCCCTCGGGCTTCGGTGGCGGCGGCTCCGGGGAGCCGCCGCTCACCTCACTGGCGCTGGGCCGTTCAGGCAGCCACGACGTTGACGTCGAGGTTGGCCTGGACGTCGCTGTGCAGCTTGACCGAGACCTTGTGGGTGCCCACGGTCTTGATCGGCGAGGCGATCGCGACGGCGCGCTTGTCCACGACCGGGCCGTCGGCGGCCTTGATGGCGTCGACGACGTCGGCCTGGGTCACCGAGCCGAACAGACGGCCGGCGTCGCCCGAGCGGACGGCCAGCTTGATCTGCAGGCCCTCGAGCTTGGCCTTGACCTCGTTGGCGGCCTCGAGGGTCTGGATCGAGTGGATCTTGCGGGCGCGACGGATCGCGTCGACGTCCTTCTGGCCACCCTTGGTCCAGCGGATGGCGAAGCCACGCGGAACCAGGAAGTTACGGGCGTACCCGTCCTTGACCTCGACGACCTCGCCGGCGCTGCCGAGACCGGGGACCTCGTGAGTGAGGATGATCTTCATTCTTCGGTCACCCTCTCTTAGCGCGTGGTGGAGGTGTAGGGCAGCAGCGCCATCTCACGGCTGTTCTTCACGGCCGTGGCGACGTCACGCTGGTGCTGGGTGCAGTTGCCGGTCACTCGACGGGCACGGATCTTCCCGCGGTCGGAAATGAACTTCCGCAGCAGGTTGGTGTCCTTGTAGTCGACGTACGTGACCTTGTCCTTGCAGAAGACGCAAACCTTCTTCTTCGGCTTGCGAGCAGGCGGCTTCGCCATCATGTGCTCCATTTGGTTGACGGTCCGGGTGCCTGCAAAAACACCGGCGGACCGCACGAAATCTCTCAGCATGCCTGGGCCCCGAGGGACCCGGCGCGCACCGCTTCAGTACCGCTTAGAACGGAGGCTCTTCCGAGAAGCCGCCACCGGACGGGGCTCCCCAGCCGCCGCCACCGCCGCCGCCCTGGTTTCCACCAGAGGGAGCGCTGGACGCCCAGGGGTCGTCGGACGGGCCGGACTGGCCGCCGCCGGAGTTTCCACCCCAGCCACCGCCACCCTGGTTGCCGCCGCCGTACCCGCCGCCGCCCTGCTGGCCGCCGTAGCCGCCGCCGGAACCACCCTGACCGCCGGGGCCGCCGGAGCGGTTGGCGCGGGTGACCTTGGCGGTGGCCGAGCGCAGGCTCGGGCCGACCTCGTCGACCTCGACCTCGAAGACCGTCCGCTTCTCGCCTTCCTTGGTCTCGTAAGACCGCTGGCGCAGTCGGCCCTGCACGATCACGCGCATGCCGCGCTGCAGCGACTCGGCCACGTTCTCCGCCGGCTGACGCCAGACGTTGCACGTGAGGAAGAGGCTCTCGCCGTCCTTCCACTCGTTCGTCTGACGGTCGAAGGTGCGCGGGGTGGACGCGATACGGAACTTCGCGACCGCCGCACCCGACGGGGTGAAGCGCAGCTCGGGGTCGTCGACGAGATTGCCGACGAGGGTGATGACGGTCTCGCCTGCCATGGTGTGGTGACCTCTCGGAACGGAGTTCTGCGGTGCTCGTCACGATGTTTCACGTGAAACATCGGACGTGAACCATCTGGCGCCCGGAGGCGTCAGAGGTGGCTCAGTGGGTGTCCGGGCGCAGGACCTTGGTCCGCAGAACCGACTCGCTCAGGCTCAGCTGACGGTCGAGCTCCTTGACGACCTCAGGCGTGGCCTTCAGGTCGATGACCGAGTAGATGCCCTCGGACTGCTTGTTGATCTCGTAAGCCAGACGGCGCCGGCCCCAGGTGTCGATCTTCTCCACCTTGCCGCCCGCGGTGCGGACGACGTTGAGGAAGTTCTCGATCAGGGGGGAGACGGCACGCTCCTCGACCGAGGGGTCGAGGATGACCATCAGCTCGTAGTGACGCATGTGAAACCCACCTCCTTTGGACTCAACGGCCACGGTCTCTCCGTGGCAGGAGGGTTGTGCAGCGTCGGCACCGGAGGAGTGACCGACCGCCCCACCGTAGCGAGGGGGTCCGACAATCCGGCCCCTCATCCCCGCGAACGGGCATGAAAGGGCACAACTACACCAGTGCAGACCGCACAGCCTACCTGGCCCCGGACGGCCCAACCAAACGCCCACCTCCCGGGGACCGGACACGCAGGGGTTGTGATCCGCGCCATACGGCAGCAATCTGGACAGAACGGCATGCCCCCACCGAGGGCGTGCCTCCTCCGACGGAGGTGGGTCCTCATGGCACAGACCGGTCACCGGATGCCCGCGTTCACCCTCAACACCGACGGCCAGCCGCACCCGCGGGAGAACACCCTGGTCGGCATCGCCGCCGTGCTCGGCCTGGTGGCGTTCATCAGCTGCTGGTTCTACAGCGTGCACCTGCTCAGCTCCTGGGCCGGCCTGTTCGGCATCGCCGTCGCCCTGTGGGGCCAGTTCGTCTCGGTGACCACGGCCGAGCGGTTCGTGCTGGTCATCTCGCTCGGCATGTCCGCGATCGGCTTCTACCTGGGCATCGCCCACGGCGGTATGTGGTGAGGCGCGCGCCGGCCGCCGAGCTCCGATCCACCGGCTGACTCGGCGCCGGCGCCGTAACCTTCGTTGCCCTCCTTGCGTAGATACCTTGCAGAGGTCCGCAAGGAGGGCCGCGTCGTGTCCGACGCACCCCACCAGAAACGGACCATTCGGGCGATAGGGTCAAACCCTGGAACGGCCCACCGAGGAGGAGCACCCGAGTATGAGCCTGCGCCTGAGGACCATCACCCGCGAGGAGCACCTCGCCTTCGTCCGGAACCGGCCCTCCGCCAGCCACATGCAGGTACCCTCCTGGGCCGACGTGAAGGCGGAGTGGCGCTCCGAGAGCCTCGGCTGGTTCGACGAGGGCGGCGAGCTGGTCGGCGCGGGGCTGGTGCTCTACCGGCAGCTGCCCAAGCTCAAGCGCTACCTGGCCTACCTGCCCGAGGGACCGGTGATCGACTGGTTCGACGAGGACCTGGACCGGTGGCTGGCGCCGATGCTGGCCCACCTCAAGTCGCAGGGCGCGTTCTCGGTGAAGATGGGCCCGCCGGTGGTGATCCGCCGCTGGGACGCCCCGACCATCAAGGAGGCGATCGCCGGGCGGGAGGCCAAGCGGCTGCGCGACGTCGACCCGGACTGGTACGAGCCGCGCGCCTTCGAGGTGGCCGACCGGCTGCGCAGGGCCGGCTGGCTGCAGGGCGAGGACGGCGGCGCGGGCTTCGGCGACGTCCAGCCGCGGTACGTGTTCCAGGTGCCGCTGGCCAACCGCTCGCTGGACGACGTCCAGCGCGGCTTCAACCAGCTCTGGCGGCGCAACATCAAGAAGGCCGAGAAGAGCGGCGTCGAGGTGGTCCAGGGCGGCTACGACGACCTGGCGGTCTTCCACCGGCTGTACCTGGTCACCGCCGAGCGGGACCACTTCACCCCGCGCCCGCTGGCCTACTTCCAGCGGATGTGGAAGGCGCTGAGCGCCGAGGACCCGGACCGGATGCGGCTGTACATCGCGTACCACGAGGGCGAGCCGCTGGCCGCGACCACCATGCTGACCGTCGGCGAGCACGTCTGGTACTCCTACGGCGCCTCCGCCAACCACAAGCGCGAGGTCAAGCCGTCCAACGCGATCCAGTGGCGGATGATCCGCGACGCCTACGCGCTCGGCGGCAGCCTCTACGACCTGCGCGGGATCAGCGACACGCTGGACGAGGACGACTACCTGTTCGGGCTGATCCAGTTCAAGCTGGGCACCGGCGGCCAGGCCGCCGAGTACCTGGGTGAGTGGGACTTCCCGCTGAACAAGCTGCTGCACAAGGCGCTGGACCTCTACATGTCCCGGCGCTGACATGCCGCTCGGCTGACCGACCACCGAACCACCCGGGGAGCACGAATGACCCTCACGTTGTCCGTGGAGACCGCCCGCTGGCGGGCCCACCAGCAGTCCGTCCTGGCCGAGTTCCCCGGCCTGGTGCCGGTCGCCAAGGGCAACGGGTACGGCCTCGGGAACGTCCGGCTCGCCGAGGAGGCGGCCCGGCTGGGGGTCCCGCTGCTCGCGGTCGGCACCGGCGCGGAGGCGGACGCGGTGGCCGGGGCGTTCCCGGGCGACCTGCTGGTGCTCACCCCGCTGCGGGCCGGCGAACCGGAGGCGGGACCGCGGGACCGGACGGTCCGCACGGTCTCGCACCCGGAGGTGCTGCCCGCGCTGCCGGCCGGCTCCCGGGTGGTGGTGGAGTGCATGACCTCCATGCGCCGGCACGGCATCGCCACGGCCGACCTGGGCCGCCTCGCCCTGGACGGGCGGGCGCTGGAGGGCTTCGCGCTGCACCTGCCGCTCGACCGCCCGGACGGCTCCGACCCGGTGGCCGAGGTCGCCGCCTGGGTGACCGCGATCACCGCGGCCGGGCTGCCGGCCGCGTCGGTCTTCCTCAGCCACCTGGCCGCGGCGGACGTGACCCGGCTGCGGCGGCAGTTCCCGGACACCGCCTTCCGCTCCCGGATCGGCACCCGGCTGTGGCTCGGCGACGTCGACGCGCTGCAGGCGGTGGCGACCGTGCTGGACGTGACCCCGGTCGGCCGCGGCGATCGGTACGGCTACCGCCAGCACCGGGCCCCCTCCGACGGCCACCTGCTGGTGGTCACCGGCGGCACCGCGCACGGGGTGGGACTGGAGGCCCCCAAGTACGTCCACGGCGTGGTGCCGCGGGCCAAGGGGCTGGCCCGGGCCGGCCTGGCGACGGTCAACCGGACCCTGTCCCCGTACGCCTGGGACGGACGGCAGCTGTGGTTCGCGGAGCCGCCGCACATGCAGGTGTCGATCCTGTTCCTGCCGTCCGACCACAAGCCCCCGGCGATCGGGGACGAGCTGGCCCTGAACGTCCGTCACACCACGACCCACTTCGACCGGGTCGCCGACCGCTGAGCCGCCGACGGCGCCGCTCGTTGCGCGCCGGGCCGCTCAGGAGGTGTCGGCCGGCTTCCCCAGGTGTACCGCCGGACCGCCGTCCGGGGTCAGCCAGTCCGGCTCGCCCTCGGGGGCGAACTGCGCGTACGTCTCCTCCTCGCGCAGCCGCCGGGCGGTGCCGAGGACGAACGCGTCGGAGGTGAAGTCCAGGACGCCGCCGGACGGGTCGTCGCTGCCGTCCCAGCGGACCGGGTCGCGGTCCGGGTGGAGGATGTCGCGGACCACCATGAAGCACAGGTAGAGCGTGCCGGCCAGGTGCAGCACGATCGCCACGTGGTACCAGTCCTGGCCGATGCCGTGCTGCTTGGCGTCGCCGATGAAGGCCAGGTACGACCAGACGCCGAGGAAGTACAGCGCCTCGCAGGCCTGCCAGATCAGGAAGTCGCGCCAGCGCGGGCGGGCCAGCGCGGCCAGCGGGATCAGCCAGAGCACGTACTGCGGCGAGTAGACCTTGTTGGTCAGCACGAAGGCGGCGACC
>NZ_JBEZIR010000168.1:0-15882 GCF_040651175.1 Kitasatospora sp. NPDC048540 | reverse complement strand
GCGGGGGCAAGTGCGCGAGGGGGGGTGGGGGGGGGGGGGGGGGGGGCGAGGGGGGGTGATTGTTCCCCGCCGTCGCCGGGGTGCCGGCAGGTTGGCTTCCGCTTCGCGCAGTTCCGCCCCCAGCCTCCGGCCGGGGGTACCCCCAGCGCCCCTGTGCTGCGCCGCTCGTGGGCACCCGAACGGGTGGTCCCGGGGTGGGGGCCGTGTCGGTGTGGGGGAGTGTTGCGGTCATAGGGGTGTGATCCCCGTTGCCGAACTCCGAGCCGAGCTGGTGCCATTCGTGGCCGTCCTGGCGCGTGGGTGCGGGGTGGACGCCGAGGACCTGGAGCAGTCGGTCTGGCTGGGGGCCGTGGAACGGGCCCGGGTGGGTGGCCTGCCGGCCCGTCCGGGGGCGTGGCTGCGGGGGCTGGCGGTGCGGACGGCGCTGGCGGCGCGTGAGCGGGCGGTGGAGACACCGGTGCCCGTGGTGACCCAGCGTCACCTCGGACCGGCCGAACAGCTCGCCAGGACCGAGCTCCACCGGGCCGTCCGCCGGGCCCTGGCCGCCCTTCCCGGCCGGTGCCCCGCCCTGCTGGCGGCGCTCGCCCAGTCACCGGAGCTGTCGTACCGGCAGCTGTCCGAACGCCTCGGCGTGCCGCGCGGCTCGCTCGGCCCGACCCGCTCCCGGTGCCTGGGCTGTCTGCGGGCGCTGCTCGCGGCCCGGAGCGCGGACTGGGCGGCGGACTGAGCCGCGGACCTCGCCGCGGACGCGGGCCCGAGCGCCGAGAGTCCGGTGAAGGTCGAGTGATGCTCGACACGTCGGGCGTCCGGGAGGTTGAGGGCGGCCGACGGCTGGGTAGAGCGGTGGCGAACGTCGCTCTTGACGGTCGTCCGCCGTTCCGGATACTGAGCGTGAGCGCTGATCCGGGCCAGGCGGACGGTGATGTCGTCCGGAGGGACCGGAGCAGCGCTTTTTCCCGGACCGGGCCGATCCCCGTCCGGGCACACCTCGGTAGGCGGCCGGTGCGAGACCCTCACTCGTCGCGCCGGGCACGATCCATGGGGAGGCCCCGTACATGGGCATGAGTGTGAGCATCTCGGCGGCGACCGAGCAGGACGCGGAGCAGATCCTCAAGCTGCAGTACCTCGGGTACCAGAGCGAGGCCGAGCTGTACTCGGACTGGACGATCGATCCGCTGACCCAGAGCCTGGACAGCCTGCGGGAGGAGATCGCCGAGCGGCACGTGCTGGTTGCGCGCCTCGGCGACGAGGTGGTCGGCACGGTACGCGGCTGGGTCGACGAGCAGGGTGTCGGCCACATCGGCCGGCTGGTGGTCCACCCGCGGATCCAGCGGCACGGGCTGGGCCGCCGGCTGCTGGACGCGGTCGAGCGCCGGCTGAGCACCGAGCACGCGGTGAGCGGGTTCGAGCTGTTCTCCGGCCACCGCAGCCTCGCCAACCTGCGCCTGTACGCCCGCCAGGGGTACCGCCAGACCTCCGTGCGGGAGGTCTCCCGCCGGCTGAGCATCGTGACCATGGAGAAGCCGGTCGCGACCTCGCTCGCAGCCTGATCCCCGGCCGTTCCCGGCCCGCCGACGGCGCCCCCCTCCACCGGAGTCGGGCGCCGTCGGCCTTGTGGCACAAGGCTCGTGTCCGCATTTCGGACAGCGGGTCCTGTTCATTGGGACCGTGCCCATATGTCTGATTTACTAGCTCGTATGACTGCGACGACGAAATGCACCCCCACCGGCACCGCGCCGGCAGGTGAGCGATGCATGTGCCGTCGAATGTGTCGCCGCTGAGGGCCACCGTCCCTGCGCTCGCGCCCCGAAGCGAGTAACTCCCCGCGCGCCGTCACCGGCGTGTCCGCCCGCCGGTCACTGATGACCCGCCAGGGCCGTGTCCCCGCGCGTCGCCGCCCTTCCGGCGGTCACTTCCGTCGTGGAACACGTACCTAACCCCCCTCTTCACCTGCACCGGCGTGCTCGGCATGCCGCTGACCGCCTCCGGCATGCCGGCCGCAAAGCCGTCCGCCCACGAACAACGGAAGCAGCTGTGATCACCACCAAGGACCTCAGGAAGGTCTACCGCTCCGGCGGCCGCGAGGTCACCGCCCTCGACGGCGTCGACCTGCACGTCCGCGAGGGCGAGGTCTACGGAGTCGTCGGCACCAGTGGCGCCGGCAAGTCCACCCTCATCCGCTGCGTCAACATGCTGGAGCGGCCCAGCTCCGGCACGGTCACCGTGGACGGCCTCGACCTCACTGCGCTCTCCGGCAGCGAGCACCGCGCCGGACGCGAGCTGCGCGAGGCGCGCCGCCGGATCGGCATGGTGTTCCAGCACTTCAACCTGCTCTCCTCGCGCACCGTGCAGGAGAACGTCGAACTGCCGCTGGAGATCATCGGCCAGGACCGCACCACCCGGCGCCGCCGCGCGGCCGAACTGCTGGACCTGGTCGGCCTCGCCGACAAGGCGCGCAGCTACCCGAGCCAGCTCTCCGGCGGCCAGAAGCAGCGCGTCGGCATCGCCCGCGCCCTGGCCGGCGACCCCAAGGTGCTGCTCTCCGACGAGGCCACCTCGGCGCTCGACCCGGAGACCACCCGCTCGATCCTCGCCCTGCTGCGCGACCTCAACCGGCAACTCGGCCTGACCGTGCTGCTGATCACCCACGAGATGGACGTCATCAAGTCCGTCTGCGACTCCGCCGCCCTGATGCGCGGCGGCCGGGTGGTGGAGTCCGGCGCCCTGACCGACCTGCTCGCCACCGAGGGCTCCCAGCTCGCCCGGGACCTCTTCCCGCTCGGCGACTTCGGCTCCGGTCACCCCGGCCACACCGTCGTCGAGGTCACCTTCCAGGGCGACACCCCGGCCCAGCCGTTCATCTCCCAGCTCGCCCGCACCTACCAGATCGACATCAACATCCTGGGTGCCGCGGTGGAGACCATCGCCGGCCGGATGGTCGGCCGGATGCGGGTCGAACTGCCCGGCGGCCACCAGGACAACGTGGTACCGATCGGCTTCCTGCGCGAGCAGGGCCTCCAGGTGGACGTCCTCGCGGCGAACGGAGCGGCGGCATGAGCAACACCCTGACCTGGGACCAGATGCAGGACCTGATGTGGCCCGCCACCTGGGAGACCCTCCAGATGGTCGGCGTCGCCTCGGTCGCCACCGTGATCCTCGGTCTGCCGGTTGGCCTGCTCCTGGTGCTGACGGACCGCGGCGGCCAGTTGGAGAACCTCGCGCTGAACCGGGTGGTCGGCGCCGTGGTCAACATCGGCCGCTCGCTGCCATTCATCATCCTGATCGTGGCGCTGGCGAGCTTCACCAAGCTGATCGCCGGCACCAGCATCGGGTGGCAGGCGGCGACGGTGCCGCTCACGGTGGGCGCCATCCCGTTCTTCGCCCGGCTGGTCGAGACCTCCGTCCGCGAGGTCGACCCCGGCCTGGTCGAGGCCGTCCAGTCGATGGGCGGTTCGACCTTGACGACCGTCCGCAAGGTGCTCCTGCCGGAGGCGCTGCCCGCGCTGGTCGCCTCGGCAGTCACCACGGTGATCGCCCTGATCGGCTTCTCCGCGATGGCGGGCGTGGTCGGCGGCGGCGGCCTCGGCGACCTCGCCTACCGCTACGGCTACCTGCGCTTCCAGACCACCTTCATGTGGGTGATCGTCGCCGAGCTGGTGGTCATCGTGACCGTGCTCCAGCTGATCGGCGACCGGATCGCCCGCCGGCTCTCCCACCGCGGTGGATACCGCAGCCCGCTCGGCTCCCTGTTCGGCCGCAGCGGCACCCCCTCCGACGACGAGCCCGTCGCCTCCTGACCCCGCCGCGGCCCCACCCCGGGCCCGGCGAGAACCCGGCCGCACCCGTCCCGTCATCCACGGTCCGGGCGGCCGACCGCAACCCCGCAGAAAGGCACTTTTCGTGCGTAACGTCCTGAAGACCACCACCGTCCTCGCCACCGCCGGCCTCGCCCTGTCGCTCGCCGCCTGCAGCAGCTCCGGCTCCTCGCCGGCCGGCGCCTCCGCCGACCCGAACAAGGCGCTGACCGTGGTCGCCAGCCCCACCCCGCACGCCCAGATCCTCCAGTACGTGAAGGACAACCTGGCCGAGAAGGCGGGACTCAAGCTGAACATCAAGGTGGTCAGCGACTACGTCACCCCCAACACGGCCGTTCAGGACGGCTCCGCGGACGCCAACTACTTCCAGCACGTGCCCTACCTCGAGGACTTCAACCAGAAGAACGGCACCAGCATCGTCTCGGTCGAGCCGGTCCACCTCGAGCCGCTCGGCGTCTACTCCAAGAAGGCCAAGGCCATCGGCGACCTCAAGGACGGCGCCCAGGTCGGCGTCCCCAACGACGCCACCAACGAGGGCCGGGCGCTGAAGCTGCTCGCCGACAACAACGTCATCACCCTCAAGGGCGGCGCCGGCACCGCCGCCACCGTCCAGGACATCGCGAGCAACCCGAAGAACCTCAAGTTCAAGGAGCTGGAGGCGGCCCAGCTGCCGCGTGCCCTCGACGACCTGGACGCCGCGGTCATCAACGGCAACTACGCCCTCGACTCCGGCCTCAAGCCCGCCACCGACGCGATCCTGCTGGAGAAGGCCGAGGGCAACCCCTACGCCAACATCCTCGCCGTCAAGAAGGGCAACGAGGCCGACCCGCGGGTCAAGAAGCTGGCCGAGCTGCTGCACTCCGCCGAGGTGAAGAAGTACATCGCCGACACCTTCCAGGGTTCGGTCGTCCCGGCGTTCTGACCGGCACCCCCGCCCCCGCGTCCCGCACGCCCGTGACCGGGCCCCCGCCTCACCACGGCGGGGGCCCGGTCGTGCAGTATGCAGGGGAGACGGTCCCGTCGGGGGCGAATCTGACGTGCCGTCGCCACATCGGCGGCACACCTGACGGTCCGTCGACGGGCAGCGGGTACCCTGGCACGCCCGAGGAGGGGCGCGGCGTACCGTGTGTCCACGACCCGGCGAGGAGAGACGGCAATGGCAGCGAGCTTCCCCGAGACAGCCATCAGCACCGACCGGCTGCTGCTGCGCCCGCCCACGGACGCCGATGCCCCCAGCCTGGTCTCGATGATGGCCGACGAGCAGGTGTACGCCTGGACGGCCGTTCCCCAGCCCTTCACCGAGACCCACGCCCTGGAGTGGATCCGCACCCACGCCCCCGCCCGCCGCGCGGACGGCCGGGGCATCTGCTTCACCGTCATCGAGCACCTCACCCAGCGGGTGGTCGGCCGGGTCGAACTCCGCGGCACCGACTGGCGGCTGCGGTCCACCGAGATCACCGGGGTGACCGCCCCCTGGGCGCGCGGCGAGGGCTACGCCCCGGAGGCCGTCCTCGGGGTCGCCCAGTGGCTGTTCGAGGACCGCGGTTTCCACCGCCTGGAGCTGCGCACCGCCGCCGGGAACACCGCCGGCCAGCAGGTCGCCCAGAAGACCGGCTGCATCAGCGAGGGCGTGCTGCGCAGTGCCTGGATAGTCCGGGACGACTGGACCCCGGGGGAGCGCGGCCGCACCGCGCCGGCCGCCGGGACCCGCAGCGACCTCATCGTGTGGAGCCTGCTCCCGGAGGACCTGGACAGCCCCGAGCCCGACTGGGCCGACCGGGGCCACCTGCTCCGCGACTGACCGTACGGCCGCCGGGTCGGGCGTCGCCGGGCGGACCGGTCGGTGCACCCGGTAGCCTCTCCTGGGGCGTGCCGAGGCCGGCCGCCCGAGGGTGTGTGTCCGCACGGTTCCGGGCGTCGAGTCGATCCGCCGCGGACCGTCGGCCGGGCCCTGCGACGGGGCGGACCAGGCGAGGGAGAACAGCCGCAGATGGCTGACCGGATCACGGTCATCGGGTGGGACGGCACCCCACTCACCGAGGCGGCGGCCTCCGCGCTCGCCGGGGCGACCCTGGTGGCGGGGGCGCCCTACCAGCTGAACGCGCTGCCGGTGCCGGCCGGCGCCGAACGCATCGCCCTCGGCAGCATCGCGGCCGCCGCCCACCGGCTGGCCGAGCACCGCGGCACCGCCGTGGTCGTCGCCGAGGGCGACCCGGGCTTCTTCGGCGTCGTACGGACCCTGCGGCGGCCCGAGTACGGACTCGAACTCGAGGTACTGCCCGCCGTCTCCTCGGTCGCCACCGCCTTCGCCCGGGCCGGGATGGCCTGGGAGGACGCCCAGGTGGTGTCGGTGCACGGCGGCCGGCTCCGCCGCGCCGCCAACATCTGCCGGGCCCACCCCAAGGTCGCCGTGCTCACCACCGCCGACGCCGGCCCCGCCGAACTGGCCCTGATGCTCCGCGGCGTGCACCGCACCTTCGTGGTCTGCGAGGCGCTGGGCACCCCGGACGAGGACGTCACCGTCCTGACCTCCGAGCGGGTACCGGACCACGACTGGCGCGACCCCAGCGTGGTGCTGGTGATCGGCGGCCACCCGACCGGCACCGTCACCGAGGCGGCCGGCTGGCTCGCCGGCCGCCCGCTGGGCTTCCCCGCGCCGGAGCACGGCTGGGCGCTGCCCGCCCCGGCGTACGCGGGTGCGGGGGCGGACGACGGCGCACCGGCCGAGGAGCACGCGCTGCCGGCGCATGTCCGCGCGCTGGCGCTGGCCAGGATCGGGCCGGTCCCCGGGGACCTGGTGTGGACGGTCGGCGGAGCCGGCGGCGAACTGGCCGTCGACACCGCGCGGCTCGGCGCGGCGGTGGTCGCGGTCCAGGCGCAGGCCGACGCCCGGGCGCGGACGGCCGCAGCCGCGCGCCGCCACGCCGTCGAGGTCGAGGTGGTCCCGGGGGAGGGACCCGAGGCGCTCGGCGGACTGCCCGAGCCGGACGCGGTGGTGATCGAGTCCGGCGGCGCGGAACTGGTTCGGGCCGTCGCCGCCCGCCGCCCCGGACGTCTGGTCCTGATCGCCCGGAACCTGGCCGAGGCGGCCGACTTCCGGCAGATCGCCGAGACGGCGGGCTACCGCGTGGACGGCGCACTGCTGCAGTCCGCGCCGCTCACTCCGGCGCGCGCCGACCGCGACCGCCCCTCTTTCGGCCCGGCCGACCACACCTTGATCCTCTGGGGCCGGGCCGGCTGAGCCGGACTCAGCCCCCCGGACCCGGCCCGGTGGCACCGCACGGACCACGCGGTGTCCCCGGCCCGGGCCGCCGAGGCCCCGCGGCAGGCCGGAACCGCCCCC
The DNA here is from genome assembly GCF_040651175.1 of Kitasatospora sp. NPDC048540. Classification (NCBI taxonomy): domain Bacteria; kingdom Bacillati; phylum Actinomycetota; class Actinomycetes; order Kitasatosporales; family Streptomycetaceae; genus Kitasatospora; species Kitasatospora sp. NPDC048540. The sequence continues at coordinate 8,724 of NZ_JBEZIR010000168.1, read as the reverse complement.
CACCGGGCGGCGGGCCCGCCCGGACGGTGATCCACGTCGCATCCGGACACCGATTCGGGAGACCGTCGGCCCCGGCCGGTAGGGTGGCCCCGGGCTTCGCGCGTCGGTGGATCGTGTCCGATCCTGACCGGTTGGTACCGATTTGACGCGGTGCAACCTGCATCGACACATTTCGCGCGCATTCGACGCGATGCGGGCCGGGCCGGAAGAATGCCGTAGGGTTCCGGCGCGGTCGTGCCGGTTGCCCCGGGCCGTCGTTGTTCCTGACGGTGCGCCAGCCCGGGAGGGCCGCTGCGCCGCCGGGGTGGGTGCAGCGCGCCGGAGCCGACGGCCGCCGTGTGCGCGGCGGCCGCCAGTAGGTGGAGGGGCAGGCCGTCCGCGGTCTCCTCCCAGCGGAGTTGGGCGCTGCGGTCGTGGCCGTGCCGCCAAGGTCGCGGAAGCGGCCTGGAAGGAGCTTTGACATGACCGATGGCGGCCACGTCCCGAGTGCGGGAGTACCGGAGCAGCCGCACGGCGGTGCCGACCCGCTCGGCACGCCGGACGGCACCGCCATGCCCGGCGCGCAGCCACCCGTCCAGGCCTGGGCTGGCGAGCACCGGCCCGCCTACACCTTCCTCGACCAGCTGGACGAGGACGAGGACGAGCTGCTGATGCCCGGCCCGCAGGGCTCCTGGGGCGAACCGCTGATGGGTGCCGTGGAGACCGTCGCGGTGCTCGAACACCCCGTCGTCCCCGGGCCCGCCGTCGGCCAGGCCCCCGACGCCGCCGTCCCGGCCGGGCTCAACGAGACCATGCCGCTGCGCACCATCGCCGAGCCGCCGCCGGCCGGTGTCCCGGTCGAGCCGTCCTGGCCGCCGCTCAACCCGCCGCTGCCGGTCGCCGAGGTGTTCGCCCCGGACGCCCCCGACGTGGTGCCCGCCGTCCCCGGCACCCCGGCCGCCGCGGAGCCGGTCTCGCTCCCGCTGCCGGAGCCCGCCGCCCCGCAGCCGCCCGTCGCGGAGGCCCAGCACCCGCTGACGTCCGCTCAGCCCGCGCCGCCCGTCCGCCGCCCCCTGCACGCCGGGCCGCCGATTCCGGACCCCTCGCTGATGACCGGCCACGTGCCGGTGCGCTCGCTGGCCGACCGCGGCCCGTCCGGCGCCGACCAGCAGGGCTACCAGGTCCGCCCGTTGGGCGGCACCCCTGCGCACGGCACCCCGGTCGTGGCGCCGCCGGCCGCCGAGCCCGTCGCCGTCGCTCCGGCCGAGCCGGTCCCGCCGGTCGTCGCGCCCGTCGAGCCCGTCCCGCAGCCGGTGGCCGCCGAGGCCGCAGTGCTCCCGGTCGACGCCACGCCGACCGAGCTGCCCGCCGCACCGGCGCCGATGGCCGAGCCGCCGATGGCCGAGCCGGTCGGGTCGCCGGTGGTCGAGCTCCCCGTCGTGGAGGCCCCTGCCGTGGAGACCCCGGTCGTCCAGGCACCGGTCGTCGAGACCGCGGTCGTCGTCGAGGCACCGGTCGTCGAGGCACAGGTGGCCGAGGCCCCGGCGGCCGTGTTCCCCGAGGCCATCGTCGTCGAGGCCGCCGCCGTACCGGTCGAGCTGCCCGTCGTCGAGGCCCCGGCCGAGCCCGTCGCCGTCGCTCCCGTGCTGCCGGAAGCCGCAGCGGACGCCGCACCGGCTGAGCCCGTCGAGCCCGTGGTGGCGGTGCCCGTCGCTGCGCCGGGCGACGAACAGCCCGTCGCGGAGCAGCCCGCGGCCCAGGAGGCCACCGCCGTCGCGGCACCGGGCCCGGCGGCCGCTCCCGTCTTCGTGGAGCCGGTCTTCGCCGAGCAGCAGGCCCAGGCCGGCACGGTCACCGGGACCGTCCAGGCCACCGCGGCCATCCCGGCCCAGCCGGCCGCCCAGCACCGCAGGATCTCCGCGTTCCTGGCCGCCCCCGCGCCGCACGGCCTGCCGGTGGTCGAGGCCGCGGCGCCCGCCGCGCCGGTCGCGGGCACCGGCGACCTGCTCACCGAGCCGGTCGCGCCGCCCGTGGAGCCCGTGCCCGCGCCTTCGGAGGAGTCCGCTCCCGCCGTCGTCGCCGAGGCCGCACCCGAGACTCCGCAGGAGGCCCCCGCCGAGGCGGACGCCGTCGTCCCCGTGGAGCCGGCGCCCACGCCGGAAGCCGCCCCGGAAGCCGAGGCCGCCGCGGAGACCCCCGCGGAGACCGAGCCGCCCGCCGCCCCGGCCGAGCCTGTCCAGGAGTCCGCCGAGGAGTCCGCCCAGGAGCCGCCCGTCGCCGGGCCGGCCGCGACCCCCGAAACCCCCGGGCCCGTGGAGCACCCCGCGGACGCCGTCGCCGAGGCGCCCGCCGAGCCCGCCGCGGAGCCCGCCCCGGCGGAGCCCGGCACCGCCGGGGAACCGGCCGCCGAGCCCGCCGCGGTCGAGCGCCCGCCCGCCGCACCCGGCTTCGACGAGGCCGGCCGCGAGGCCGTCCACCAGGTGATCCGCGAGCGCCGGGACGTCCGCAACGGCTTCCGCCCCGACCCGATCCCGCACGAGGTGCTGATCCGGGTGCTGGAGGCGGCCCACACCGCGCCGAGCGTCGGCTACTCCCAGCCTTGGGACTTCGTGGTGATCCGCTCCGCGAAGACCCGGCAGAAGATGCACGCCCTCGCGGAGCGCCAGCGGATCGCGTTCGCCGACTCCCTGCCCAAGGGCCGGGCGAAGCAGTTCAAGGAAATCAAGATCGAGGCCATCCTCGAGACCCCGGTCAACATCGTGGTCACCGCCGACCGCACCCGCGGCGGCCGGCACACCCTCGGCCGGCACACCCAGCCGCAGATGGCGCCGTACTCGGCCGCGCTGGCCGTCGAGAACCTCTGGCTGGCCGCCCGCGCCGAGGGCCTGGGCGTCGGCTGGGTGAGCTTCTTCGACGAGGAGGAGATGGTCCGCGAGCTCGGCCTGCCCGAGCACCTGGACGTGGTGGCCTACCTCTGCGTCGGCTACGTGGACGCGTTCCCGGACGAGCCCGAGCTGCAGCAGCAGGGCTGGGCCAAGAAGCGCCCGCTGTCCTGGGTCGTCCACGAGGAGCAGTACGGCAACCGGGCGCTGCCCGGCGAGGAGCCGCACGACCTGCTCTCCGACACCCTGCGCGGCATCCGGCCGCTGGACGCCAAGTGCCTCGGCGAGGCCTGGGACCGGCAGAAGCGGATGACCAAGCCCGCCGGGTCGCTCGGCATGCTGGAGATCATCGCCGCCCAGCTCTGCGGGCTGTCCCGCAAGTGCCCGCCGCCGATCCCGGAGCCCGCCTGCGTGGCGATCTTCGCCGGTGACCACGGTGTGCACGCCCAGGGCGTCACGCCCTGGCCGCAGGAGGTCACCGGGCAGATGGTGGCCAACTTCCTGGCCGGGGGAGCGGTGGTCAACGCCTTCGCCGCGCAGGTCGGCGCCGAGGTCTGCGTGGTCGACGTGGGCGTCAAGGCCGACCTGCCGCAGCCGGTCCAGCAGGGCCGTACCACCGGCCTGCTGCCGCGCAAGGTGAAGCCCGGCACCGACGACATGACCCAGGGCCCGGCGATGACCCGGGACGAGGCGCTGAAGGCCATCGAGGTCGGCATCGAGACCGCCCGGGACCTGGTCGCGGCCGGGAACAAGGTGCTGATCACCGGCGACATGGGCATCGCCAACACCACCGCCTCCTCGGCGCTGATCTCGGTCTTCACCGGCGCCGACCCGGCCGAGGTCACCGGCCGCGGCACGGGTATCGACGACGAGACCCACGCCCGCAAGGTCGACGTGATCCGCCGCGCCCTGGAGCTGCACCGGCCGGACCCGGCGGACCCGATCGCGGTGCTCGCCGCGGTCGGCGGCCTGGAGCACGCCGCCATCGCGGGCTTCCTGCTGGGCGCCGCCTCGCTGCGCACGCCGGTGATCCTCGACGGGGTGATCGCGGGTTCCGCCGCGCTCGCCGCCAAGGCCATCGCGCCCGAGGTGCTGGCCGCCTGCATCGCGGGCCACCGCTCCGCCGAGCCCGGCCACCAGGCGGCGCTCGCCAAGCTCGGCCTGCGTCCGCTGATCGACCTCGACCTGCGCCTCGGCGAGGGCACCGGCGCACTGCTGGCCCTCCCGCTGGTGCAGAGTGCGGCCCGGGCGATGCACGATGTAGCCACCTTCGACTCCGCCGGGGTCACCGAGAAGGCCTGACGCCTCCGCAGTCCCCGTACCGGCCCGAGGGCGCGCCGGTACGGGGACACCGTCGTAAGCAGTTCCACCCTTCCCACCCAGGAGCACCGCCGATGACCGCGCCCAAGCCGCACCCCAGCACCGAGGGTCTGACCCCGTACCCGGTGGGCCTGCTGCTCACCGACCGCCGTGTCGTGGTGGTCGGCGGAGGCCAGGTCGCGCAGCGCCGGCTGCCGGCGCTGATCGCCGCGGGGGCGGACATCCAGCTGATATCGCCGGCCACCACCCCGGCCGTGCACGCGATGGCGGACGCGGGTGAACTCACCTGGCACCGCCGCGGCTACGCCGACGGCGACCTGGACGGTGCCTGGTACGTGCTGGTCGCCACCGACGACGTGGCCGTCAACACCGCGGTGTCCGCCGAGGCCGAGCGCCGGCGGGTGTTCTGCGCCCGCAGCGACGACGCGGCCGCCGCCACCGCCTGGACCCCGGCCAGCGGCCGGGACGGCGGCGCCACCGTCGCGGTCCTCACCGGCGACCCGCGGCACTCGGCGGCCCTGCGCGACGCCGTCGTCGAGGGGCTGCGGGACGGCTCGCTGGCGGCCCGCCAGTACCGCGAGCGGACCCCGGGCGTCGCCCTGGTCGGCGGCGGGCCCGGTGACCCCGACCTGATCACGGTCCGCGGCCGCCGCCTGCTGGCCGACGCGGACGTGGTGGTCGCCGACCGCCTGGCCCCGCGCGAGCTGCTGGCGGAACTGCCCGAGCACGTCGAGGTGATCGACGCCTCGAAGATCCCGTACGGGCGTTTCATGGCCCAGGAGGCGATCAACCGGACCCTGATCGAGCACGCCAAGGCGGGCCGGTTCGTGGTCCGGCTCAAGGGCGGTGACCCGTACGTCTTCGGACGCGGCGGCGAGGAGCTGCTGGCCTGCGTGGAGGCGGGGCTGCCGGTCACCGTGGTCCCGGGCATCTCCAGCTCGATCAGCGTCCCGGCGGCGGTCGGCATCCCGGTCACCCACCGCGGCATGACCCACGAGTTCACCGTGATCTCCGGCCACGTCGGCCCGGGCGAGCGCTCGCTCACCAACTGGGACGCGGTCGCGCGGATGACCGGCACCCTGGTGCTGCTGATGGCAGTCGACAAGATCGGCGCCATCGCCGCCGAGCTGATCGCGCACGGCCGCGCCGGGTCCACCCCGGTCGCCGTGGTCCAGGAAGGCACCACCGCGGCCCAGCGCCGGGTCGACGCCACCCTGGACACGGTGGCCGCCGTCGTCGAGACCGAGCAGATCAAGCCGCCGGCCGTGATCGTCATCGGCGACGTCGTCAACGTCCTCGCCGGCTGACCCCTCCGGGCCGTCGGACGACGGTGCGGTGGCCGAGCCCGGGGGCCGCCGACGGTGTCGAGGTCCTCGCCCGCTCGCCCGCCGGGCGGTGGTGAGGCGCTGAATCTGGGGGCGGCCGACGCTCCCGAGATCCTGGCCCGCCGGCGGTCTGCCGGGCGACGCCGTGATGGCGGAACCCGAGGGTGGCCGGCGGCGTCAACGTTCTCTCCACCGAGCGTCGGGCCGATCGGGCGACGGTGAGCTGGCTGGGCCCGGGGGCCGCCGGCGGTGTCGAGGTCCTCGCCCGCTGATCTGCCCGGCCGCCCGGCGGTCAGCCCTGGCCGGCGGTCTGCCGGGCGATGGGGAGGTGGCTGAACCCGGGGACGGCCGAGCCGGTCGTCTGCTCGAAGCGGAGGATGTCGGCCAGGCCGATCCGGCGCCCGTCCGGCAGGGAGCGGTTGGACGTCCACAGCAGCAGCCGCAGCTGCGGGTTCTCGACGGTGAGCAGCTCGGCCGCGGCCTTCGGCTCACGCCCGCTGTCCGCGTTCCAGGCGGCGGCCGCCGTCCAGAAGTCCGCCAGCGCGCGCCAGCAGGCCGCGCCGCGCGGACCCAGCGCGGCCTCGGCGTCCCGGGCCGAAGCGACGTCCGGCAGCCCGTGGGACACCAGGTTCTGCACACATTCCAGCGCGGTCACCGCGAACTCGCGGTCCGCCTCGTCGGCCAGCAGCTCCTCGACCGCGCCGAGCATCCGGCCCAGGCTGCCGCCCTCGTCCCGGACCGCCCGGAACGCGGCCTCCCGGCAGACCGTCAGGTCGGCGGTGTCCTCGAGTTCCCGCCGGTCGGCGCGCACCGCGTCGAGCAGCCGCCGCGCCCTCGCCGAAGGCCTCTGCCGCCAGGGATTCCACACAGCCGGCCTCCGGTCGGTCCACCGCCGGCGACCGTCCCGCCGTACGGCTGTGATCATCGCACGGCGGCGTCCGGTGATCAGGAGCGGGTGGTCCCGCCCGGCGGCCGATTGGATTAGCGGTCGCCGACCGGGCAAGATCGGGCCCGTGTCCGAACCGAGCACCGTCACCGACCCCGCCGACCCGCGCCTGGCCGACTACACCGGCCTGACCGACGTCGAGCTCCGCCGTCGTCGCGAACCCGCGGAGGGCCTGTTCATCGCCGAGGGCGAGAAGGTCATCCGCCGGGCCCTGGAGGCCGGCTACCGGATGCGGTCGATGCTGCTGACCGCCAAGTGGCTCGGGGTGATGGCCGACGTGATCGAGGCCGCCGAGGCGCCCGTCCACCTGGTCGAGCCGGCCCTGGCCGAGCAGGTCACCGGCTACCACGTGCACCGCGGTGCGCTCGCCTCGATGGAGCGCAGGCCGCTCCCGGACGCCGCCGACCTGCTGTCCGGCGCCCGCCGGGTGGCGGTGCTGGAGGGGCTGGTCGACCACACCAACCTCGGCGCGATCTTCCGCAGCGCCGCCGCGCTAGGCATGGACGCCGTGCTGCTCTCCCCGGACTGCGCGGACCCGCTGTACCGGCGGGCCGTCAAGACCTCGATGGGCGCGGTCTTCGCGGTCCCGTACGCCCGTCTCGACCCGTGGCCCGCCGCCCTGGGGACGGTCCGCTCGGCCGGGTTCCAGCTGCTCGCGCTCACCCCGGCCGAGCACGCCGTCGACCTCGCCGAGGCGGCCCCGCACCGGCTGGAACGCGTCGCCCTGATGCTCGGCGCGGAGGGCGACGGCCTGACCCGCCACGCGCTGGCCGCCGCCGACCGGGCCGTACGCATCCCGATGGCGCACGGCGTCGACTCGCTCAACGTCGGCGCGGCCGCCGCCGTCGCCTTCTACGCCGTCACGACGGGCTGAGCACCCCCGCAGACGCCGCAGGCGCGCCACCCGGCCCGGGCGGCGCGCCTGCGGCCCTCGGTCAGCCCCGGTCGCCGACCAGTGGCAGGTCGCCCCGGCCGCCGAACTGCTGCTGGTGGACGGCCAGGTGGGTGTCGTACCCGGTCCCGTAGAAGGTCCGGTCGGCCGGGCGGTGGACGCCGGTGTGGTCGCTACCGCTGCCGTCCCGGACGCCCCGGATCGGCAGGTCGCCGGGGTTCCCGAACCTGATGCCGTGGCCGACGACGCCCCGGGCGGTGCCGCCCTGCTCACACTGGTCGAGTTTGACGTTCAGCCCGTACACCGGACCCCGGCCCGAATCCCAGGGAAGGTGCAGGGACGGGAGACGGCGCAGCGAGCCGGAGCGGCTCGTGCGGATCGCGTCCCCGGCCGGCCGGGCCGTCCGATGACCCCTCAGCCCGCGGTCCGGCCCGTACCCCCGCCGGAGATCCCGGCACCCGGCCAGGACTCCTCCAGACTGCCGTCGGCGCGGACGGTGTAGCGGGTGGTGGAGACCGCGCCAGTCTGCGACACCCGCTCCTCGCGGAGCAGCGCCCCGTTGTCGATCCGCCAGGCGGCCGCCGCCTGCGGATCTGCGGCCGAGGCCCGGGAGGCGACCAGCACGGGCTGGTCGCCGGCGAAGCCGAACAGCTGCACCAGGTCCACCGGCACCGACCCCTCGGTGCGGCGCAGCACCACCACCGTCCCCGGCGCCTCCCGGTAGCGCACCGGCAGCGCCGTGGTCAGTGCGGTCTGCGGACCCTCGGTGCTGTGCCCGTCCCGCAGCCGGACCGCCGGACCGCCGCCCGGGTCGGCGTACACCCGGTTCGGCCAGTCCGCGCTCGGCACCTGGCCCGAGGCGGGCGCGATGCCCGCTTCGCCGCCGCTGCGCGCCGCCGTGGCCAGCGGCGCGGACGCCCCGGCGCCGTCGATGGACAGCGGGGCGGGCTGCTCCGCCGGCGGCGACGCCACGGTGCCGGGCCGCTGCGGCGCGAGCCCCTGGTCGCTGCGGTTCTCACAGCCCTGCGCGGCAGCGATGGCCAGCGCGACGCCGACCGTGACCGTGACGAAGACGATCACCCGCTGCCGCAGCAGCCGGCGGCGGGAGCCGCCCGGCCGGACCGGAGGCGGGGTGTGCTGGCGGTCGCGCTGGCCCGGCGGGCGGCCGGGCGGCGGCGTGGCCGCCCGCTCCCTCGGCTGCTCGTGGTGGTCGGGCCGGGGCATCGGCGCGGTGGCCGGCTGTCCCGGCCGCCGCCGGACCAGCCGCTCGGCACCGGCCGGCCGCCGTACAGCTACGACCAACTCGGGCGCAAGACCGGGGAGTACACCGGTGACACGCCGGGCGACCCGGCGAAGCTGCTCGCCGAGTGGAGCTACGAC
>NZ_JBEZIR010000167.1:0-15964 GCF_040651175.1 Kitasatospora sp. NPDC048540 | reverse complement strand
CCCCACGGTGTAGTTGGTCGGTGCGATGGCAAGGCCGTCCTCGTGGTCCCGCAGGACCTCCTTGAGCTTGTTCTTGGCCTCGGTCTTGGTCTTGCGCTCCGCTTCGCTCCGGCGGCCCCTGTGGTTGATCCCAGATCATGAGGTTGGTCTGGGCTTGTGGCTGAGGTGGGGTGAGGCTGGCTGGAGGGGGCGCGTGTGGGTTGGCTTCACTCCTGTTGGATTGGTCTAGTCCGCTGTCTAGGTCAGGGTTCCGGACTCGTGATGGGGTGGGTGCGCTACCCTGGCAGGGTGAGCAACGGCCCTCGGTGTATCAAGAGTATGCCGTCAGTAGATCCCGCCGAAACCGGGGACCGGTACTCGGGATTTTAGTGTTCGACGGTGTTCCTGACCGACTGCCTATATCCTGCCGGGTGGCCGCTTGCATTGGATTCTTTGGCCGGGCCTTCCGCGTGTATCAGCGGGGCAGTGTCGGCATTTCCCGTGTGATCTCGTGTGCGGGCTCGGAAATGGGTGAGGGGAGACGGGTTCTCGTGGACGTCGTACAGCTGGGCCTGACGGCCGTTCGGAGTGCCACCGGCGTCTCGCTGCGGGGGCACCAGGAGGAGGCGCTGGAGGCCATCGTGCGGGGCCTGACGCCCCGTCCCGGGCGGCCGGTGCCGCCAGGTGGTCTGCGGGTCACGGTGCAGATGGCCACCGGCTCGGGGAAGTCGTTCGTGGGGGCGGCGGCGGGGCAGAAGCTGGCACGGCAGGGCACGGTGCTGGTGGTGGTGCCGACGCTGGATCTGCTGGTGCAGATGATCGGCTCCTGGCGTGCCGCCGGCCGCTCCGGGGACATGCACGCTGTCTGCTCGTTGGTCGACTCCGAGCTGCCGGCCGGGGTGGGGGCGACGACCAGTCCGCTGATGATCGGCATGTGGCTGGAGCAGGCAGCCAGGCGCTGTAGGCCGGCCACGCTGTTCGCCACGTACACCTCGGTCGGGGCCGTGGCGGACGCCTACGCCTACTGGGCCGAGCAACGGGGTGAGGCGCTGGCACCGCTGGCCCTGATGGTCTGCGACGAGGCGCACCGGTCCTCGGGGAGTCTGGAGAAGAGCTGGACCATCGTTCACGACCAGGCGGAGATCCCGGCGGAGCGCCGGCTGTATATGACGGCGACGCCGCGGATCTGGGCTGCGCCGAGTGCGGCGATGCGGCGGCGTGAGGGCGCCCGTCAGCCGCTCCCGGAGGAGTTGGTCTGTTCCATGGCGGACCAGCGGGTCTTCGGCCCTCAGGTGGTATCCCTGGGGCTCGCCGAGGCCATCGACAGAAAGTTGTTGGCGCCCTTCGAGGTGGTGGTGCTGGAGTTGCGCGAGCCGCGCGCCGACCGCGTGGGCGCCGAGCGGCAGGGCGTGCCGTGGGGGCCGGGTGTCGGGGAAGCGCAGGATGGGAGCGGGGACGAGGTGCCGGCCGCGCATCTCGCCGCGATCCAGGCCGGCCTGATCAAGACCGTGGTCGAGCGGGACCTGCGGCGGTGCATCACCTTCCACAACCGCACGCTCGAGGCCCGCTACTTCTCCGAGACGCTGAACCAGACCGTCGAGAAACTGCACCTCGGCAACCCGCAGAAATACCCGGCCGAGATGTGGGCCCAGTGGCTTTCTGGCGAGCACGGAGTGGATTTCCGCAAGAGCGTCATCCACGACTTCGGACGGGGCGAGGAGCACGACGGCCTTAAACATCGAATCGTCTCTCAGTGTCGCATTCTTGGCGAGGGAGTCGACATCCCAAATGCAGACTCGGTCGTACTAAATGGCCGGGGCAGCATGGTAGATATTGTGCAGGCCATCGGCCGGGCCCTGCGTATCAAGCCCGGCGAGGGAAAGACGGCGAGCCTGATCGTGCCCATTTTCCTGGCGCACGGCGAGGAGCCGGGAGACATTCTGGAGTCGGACAGCTACGGTCCGCTTGTTCGAATCCTTACCGCGCTCCGCAGCCATGACGAGCGCGTGGTGGAGGCCCTTGCGGTCCCTCAGCAGTCCGGGAAGCGCACGAAGGGGCGCAGCGCTGAAGCTGCCATTTTGCCTGGTGATGGTGGGTCAGGTGAGGGTGGGTCGGGTGCGTTCACGTTGCCGGTGCGGTTCCAGACGCCAGTGGACGAGAACGTGCTGGCGCTGTTCATCGCGTCCCGGGTGCTGAGGGGCGAGAATCAGTACTGGCGGGAGGGCATCAATCACGCCAGGCGCTGGTTTGAGGAGACGGGTGGCCTCGATGTTCCCTATTCAGAAATGGCGGGAGAAGAGGGAAAGTTTCCGCTTGGCAAGTGGGTTTCAGATAGGCGTTCCGAGCATGCCGCGGGTGAATTGGTGCGTCATCGGGTGGAGATGCTGGATGCGCTCGGCATGATCTGGTCCGTGTCGGATGCGCGGTTCGAGGCCGGCCTGGCCTGGGCGCGGGTCTGGGCCGAGGAACACGGTGGCAGCCTGGCAGCGCCCGCACGGGCCTCTATCGGGTCCTATCCGATCGGGACCTGGTTGTCAGAACTGAGAGCTGCGGCCCAGGGGCCCGCAGGCGAACCGGGGGCGCTCGCGCCGGAGCGGTGGGCCGCGCTGGAGGAGATCGACCCGTGGTGGTGCCCTACCTGGCCCATCGTCTGGCAGCGCACGTACAGCGTGGCGCGGATGTGGTGGCTGGAGTTGGACGGCCGCGTGGACTGGGCGCAGCTGCCCGAGGAGACGGTGTTCGAGGGCGAGCAGCTCGGCAGGTGGGTGGTGGTGCAGCGGGCTGGCCTGCCCGGCTTGGAAGCCGAGCAGCAGGAGCTGCTGGCCGCGATCGGCATCGAGGAGGACCCGGAGCTGGTGGCGGCGAAGGCCGCGGCGGAGGCGAAGCCGAAGGTCTCCCGCTCCGACCGGTTCCAGCTCCACTTGGCTGCCTTGGCGGAGTTCGTCCGGGAGCATGGCCACGCGCGGCCCGCCCGCACCTACAGGAGTTCTGACGGCCTGTCATTGGGTGCGTGGACGAACAACACCAAGGCACGGCGGGCCAAACTGAGTGCGGAGCAGCTCGCGCAGCTCGCTGCGCTCGGTGTCGAGTGGGCGGTGGAGGGGGTGTAGGCGACACGGATGGGCGGTGGTCGGCCTGCTTCACCCTTGATGGTGGCTGTTGTTCGGAAGGCTGGGGTCATGGGTTTGGAATCTTCGGTGCGGCTCCGCTGGCTGGTGAGACGGTCTGGTCGTTGATGGGACGGGTCGCTGAGCGGTACGGCGTGCCGGTGGCTGAGCTGCGGGCATCGTGGGGGTGGAAGGGCCAGCCGCCGTGCTCTCCCGGGGTCAGTGGGGTCCGCCCCGACGTCGAGGTCCTCCTGGACCCCGTCGGCCAAGACCTGCTGGTCGCGGTGTGTCGCGCTGGCCGACGCGTCCTGGAGCAGGCCCTGCCTGCCTGGTCGGCCGGGCCGGGAGCCTTCGCTCAAGTGTCGCCAGGCGGGCGGCCCCGGGCTCGGTGGCGACTGGGGGGAGTACATGGTCCGGTCGCGTACGCGTGCCGGCTGTGCACGGCTGGGCGAACTGGTCAGGACGTGGCGGCCGCGCGGTACCGCGAGAGGTGGCAGCGGGTCTGCCTGTGGCATGGGCGGTGGCTGTTGGGCGCGGGTGGTGGCCATGGCCTGGAGCGCCTCGGCCTCGCGGACTGTCCGGAGATCGCGGTGGCGCAGCGGCGGTGACCGGTGGTGGCTGGTGGTGGCCGGCGGCGCAGCGGCGGTGGCCGGTGGTGGCCGGGCGGGCGGTGGCGGTTGGGGGTGGAGCCGGGGGCGGTGTTCTCGGTGGCGGGGGCGGTGGTGTGCCAGTGGTGGGGCCAGGCGCTCGGGTGGGAGCGGGTGCTGCAGGGGTTCGCCCGGTACGGGGACGGGACGGCGATGCTGGCCGGCTGCTCCGGTTCCCCTTGAGGCGGGCGGGGTGGCGGCGCAGCGGGCAGCCGCGGCGGTGGAGCAGGCGTGTGCGCGGGTGGGGTGGGTGTACCGGCGGCTGCGGGTGCCGGATCCGGTGGTGGTGGGCAGTGTGCGGTGGCTGGCGGGGTAGCGGCATCCGCGTTTTCGCGGCGCAGCGGAGGTGGAGGAGGCGGTGTTGGGGGCGTTCTCGTGTCCGCTGCCGCTGGTGGCGGGGGTGCGGGCGGTGGGTAATCCGCTGGTGGTACTGCCGGTGGTCTATCACGCGTTGTGGGCGCACCGTTGCGGGTGCTGTTGGATCGGCCGCTGCACGGCGGGGCGATCGTCAGTCCGGACCTGGCCTGGGCCGGTCCCGGGTCTGGGGCTGCTGCTGGGGTTGGGGTTGGTACCGGGTCTGGGGCTGCTGCTGGGGTTGGGGTTGGTACCGGGTCTGGGGCTGCTGCTGGGGTTGGGGTTGGTACCGGGTCTGGGGCTGTCGACGACGGCCGGGCCGGTGGTGGCAATCCTTGGTGGCGGTGGTGGCGTGAACACGGGTGCGGGGGTGGGGTGGTGAGCCGGGCGGCGGGGAGGCGGCCGGTGCTGGCGGTGGGTGCGCACGTGGTCTTCGAGGGCCGGACCTGGCAGGTCGTCGGTGTGCTCGGACAGCAGGTGCGGCTGGTCGACGATCAGGGGGGTGCGGCGACGCTGCTGGCGAACTACCTGTTCGCCGCCGACGGCTTTGCCCTGGTTGGCGAGACGCCGGCGGCGGTGCCGCAGTGGGGGCTGTTCGTGACGGTGCCGCTGCGCGAGTAGGAGCGGGCCCTGGCTTGGCAGCGCCACGTCCGGGAGGTGGAGACCGGGCGGCTCGAGGTGGCAGGTGGGCTCGGGTGGGAGCCGAGACCGGAGTACGACCACGGCCACCCGCACCCTGGCCCAGCGTGAGCTGGCCAAGGTGCAGGAGCCGACCGCGGTGGGGTTCGGGAAGATCTCGCGCACCCCTGTGCGGCGTATGCGCCTGGAGTACCGCGAGAAGGGCCTTTGGGGGCTGGTGGACCACCGCCACCACCCGCACCTGCAGCCCGGCAGGGCACGCGGACGAGCGGGTGGTGGTGGTCCTGGAGGCGATGCGGCGCCAGGGCGGCCGCCCCAAGGGCACCGTCAAAGGGGCTGCGGCGGCTGACTGCGCGGGTGCTGGAGGAACGGCACGGGCCCGGCAGCGTGCGGGTGCCGCCGATGGCGACGTTCTACCGGCTGGTGAGCGTGCTGTGCTGGCCGATCCCGGTGAGCGGCCAGGCAACCCGGCCCGCACCGCCCACAGACCCGCCCGTCCCTTCCGCCCGACCCAGAACCTGCGGCCCAGGGAACAGGTCATGCTCGACACCACCCGCCCTGGATGTCTTCACGGTCTTCGACAACGGGACCACCGGCCGGCCCAAGCTGACAATCACCCACAACACCGTGCCGGCCTGCTGGAGGAACCGGCGGAAGAAACGCCTTGGCGGCAGCCCTGTCGCGGCGGTTTTGCACCAGGACGTACAGCAGGTGCCGCCCCAGGCATCGCGCTCCAGGTCCGCCACCGCCTGCTGACGGTTGGCCAGCGCCCCTGGTCCTGCGTCGGTGACGACCAGGGCGGCGGGCGGGTAGCCGGCCCGGGTGTGGCCGGGCCGGGTCCGGCGCCACCAATGGACCACCCGGCCGGCCGGTTCCTCGTCGGCCGGTGCCGGGTCGGTGCTTCACCTTCGTGCGGAACAGCTCGCGGTAGGCGTGCACTTCGCAGCCACTCGCTCCGGCGGCACGGTGGAGCGGTCGACTTCCACCACCAGCACCGGGACCCCTATCTCCGGGGCCTGCCACACCGCGTCCGGCCTCACCTTCCGGCGGCCGCCCGGCAGCACGAACTCCACCTCCGTCGCCCGGGGCGTCCGACGCGGTGCCGCCCCGCACGAAGGCCAGCACCGTCCCGTTCACCGCCATCGGGTGCTGCGCACCGGAGTGCCCGGCACCCCGGGCCGTTGAACCCATGTCGGGGCCCTGAGGGGAATGCTTTCGTTCCCCTTGTTACGGCCTTTGGCGCCGAGTTCCGCCCTCGGAGAGGCAGATACCGTCGTATACCACGTTTGTCGCCGAGGCCGAAGGGGCCCCTCATGAACGGCTTCCCTTTCTCGCCGTGCCCCGGTCGGTGGACCACGGCAGCACGGCGCGGCGTTGCCTTCCTCGCCGCGATCCTGACCATGCCCACCCCCGCGCACGCAGTCACCGACGTCGCATGTGACACCGCCTCACCGCATCCGTGAACACCGCCGACACCAACGGCGTAGGCACCGCCATCGCCGTCAGCGGCAACAGCGCCACCGTCCAAGGTGCCCCCAGTGCCCTTTCCCTCCAGTCGACATCGCCGACCAAGACATCCTCAACCTCAACCGGGCCGACCTCACCGTCGGAGGAGGCGCACTACGCGTGGGAGCGCGCCTCCCTGTCGAGAACGGAGGACCGTCTCGGAATCCCCGATCACCCTCACCGGAGACCCAACCGACGAGACCGGCGGTATCACGAACGCCACCGGCGCAACCACCGACCTCGACAACCGCACTGTCAGCGGCAACACTGCCGCCCCGGCCAACGGTTCCGGAACTCTCACCGCTCCCAGCTCCAGCGATGGAATACCGCGGCACCAGGAGGAAACCTGAAAACGTGAATAATTTAATGAATTCGAGCAGATATTATCCGGCCGACCGGCAGGGAAATGTCGAGGCGAAGGATGGAGGAATGATGTGAAATTTTACCACCGGGCCGTGGACGCCGGCGTTGCAGTTCCGCCGCGCAGCCGCGCCACGCCGGACTTGTGGGTTCGCCGATGAACGGTCTCATTTCTGATCTCGATGCCCACGCTCCAGCATCAACTCCTCTCCAAATACCGCCTCTGCCCCGAGCGCCCACTCATTGGAAATTCATGAAAACTAACGCTGCTGCCGAACCGCCGACCCGCCACGGAGGTGGCCATGAAAACCATCAGACACTGCTCGCACAACTCCACCAAAGAGACCGCAGAGGTCACCATGAATCGCCAGGAGAATTCCGCACCAAGGCCGGCCGACAAGGGTAGTGACGCCACACGGGAACGGAATCCAATATTCGTCGACATGACGGGACGCCGGCGGCGGATCATCTGGCTGGTGTGCGGCATTATCGCGGCCATCGCCATAGCATTCACCGAACCTCTCCTCAGATCAGTCGACTCATTCTTGGGCGTCTTTAACTGGATTTTGATCCTTGCTGCCGGATTGGTGATATTTCGACTGGTCGTGGTGGAAGTCTGCGCTACTCACCATCTACTCGCAGCCCGCAGGTCGCCGCACTTGTCACAGAGCTCAACCTTCCTCGGCCCCGTCTCCATTGTGGTTCCGGCATACAACGAGGAGGCTGGAATAGAACATACTCTGCGCTCCCTTGCCGCGAGCACTCATCCAGAATTGGAGATAATAGTTGTGGATGACGGGTCCACCGACCGGACGGTAGAAATTGCTCGGGGTCTCGAAATTCCCGCGGTTTCCATCATTCAGCAACCGAACTCCGGGAAAGCGACCGCATTGAATACTGGAATCGCTGCCTCCCACCACGAAATCTTGATCCTCGTCGATGGCGATACTGTTTTCGAGCCGGATGCAGTCGATCACCTCGTGAGACCCCTTATCGACCCGCGCATAGGAGCAGTCAGCGGCAACACCAAAGTAGGAAATAGGAAGGGTCTCATCGGACGCTGGCAGCACGTCGAGTACGTCGTTGGTTTCAACCTTGACCGCAGAATGTTCGAACTTCTAGAATGCATGCCAACGGTCCCAGGGGCCATAGGTGCATTCCGCCGGCAGGTACTGGAAAGTGTTGGCGGGTTCAGTGCTGACACACTTGCCGAGGACACCGACATCACGATGGCGATATGCCGTAGTGGCTGGCGAGTGGTTTACCAACCACGGGCCATTGCCTGGACGGAAGCACCCGCCACATTTCACCAACTATGGTTGCAACGATACCGATGGTGCTATGGGACGTTCCAGTCCGCCTGGAAGCACAGGCGCGCACTGATCGAACGCGGCCCAAGCGGTAAATTGGGGCGCAGGGGAATTATGTACATCGTCCTGTACCAGCTCCTTATGCCACTGCTGGCCCCCGCAGTGGACATCTACACGATCTATGGGCTAATATTCCTGGATCCAGTCAATGTACTCATCGTCTGGTCCATTTATACGGCGCTTCAGGTTGCAAGCTGTGGCCGCGCCCTGCGGCTGGACGGAGAGTCATTGGGAACTTTGTGGAGCGTCCCCCTTAGGCATATCGTATATCGCCAGCTGCTCTATCTGGTGGTAATTAGATCCGTTTTTGCAGCTATACTCGGAAGTCGGTTGCACTGGCACCGGCTCGAGCGCCATGGGTCGGCTGGTGCGGCGCGTGATTCTGATCGACCCGCTCCACGCGAGGCAACCCGCGCTCTGACGGAGCCCGGTTCGCTCTGGCCGATCCCGCGACCTGGCATGATCCCGGCAGCGCCGACGAGCACATCACCCAGCACCACAGCACCGCTCGGGCCCGAACGCGACAGAAGATGATCATCGGAGGGACGCGACAACCCCAGACGACAGGTCTGTCAGAGCCGTCCCGGCTACCCGGGTGACTGCCCGGGCAGCCGGGTCGTTGGGTCGGTCATGGGAAGTGGTGGGTGAGGCTGGGTCGTCGCTCCTGACTGACGGTTCGTGGGATTTGGTGGAGCCGTTGCTTCCGGCGGCACGGGTGCGGCCGCAGGGCGGCGGCACGGCGAACCTGGACGACGAGGCGGTGTTCGCCGCGATCGTCCACGTGCTGACGACCAGGTGTGCGTGGAGGTATCTGCCGCCGTGCTTCGGCTTGTCGAAGTCGACGGTGCACCGCCGCTTCACGATCTGGACCAGGAACGGGCTGTGGGGCCGGCTGCGGCGGGCGATGCTGGAGCGTCTGGTGGCCGCGGACATACTGGATGTGTCGCGGGTGATCGCCGACTCGGTGCACGTGCGCGCGAAAAATGGGGCACTCACACCGGTCCCAGCCCCGTCGGCCGGGGCAAACCCGGCTCCGAAGTGCACGTCCTGTCCGACCGGGCAGGGCTGCCTCTCGTCGTCGGCATCTCCGCCGGCAACGTCCATGACCAGCACTGCCTGATCCCGCTGGTCCAGGCCCTCCAGGCGAAACACGACCCGGAACGGGACCTGTACTACAAACCGCGCAAGGTCCACGCGGACAAAGCCTACGACAGCCCCGGACTGCGGAAATGGCTCCGCCGACAGCAGAGCCATGGCCTGGCTCACCGGCTACCGCCGCATCGCCCGCCGCTACGAACGCAACCACCTGCTCTACCTGGCATTTCTACGACCTCGCCGCCGTCATCACATGCCACAAACGACTGGCCAAGCTCACCACGTAGGACATCGTCTCAAGGGCCATACATGGATGCCCCCGGAGCCCGCCTCGTCTGCCCTTCGGGCTGCCACCTGGGCCCATCCGCGATCAGGACCGCCATGCGAAGGTGGCTGCTCCCACCGGTGTCCTGCCCCGACTGTCCTCCCACGCGGCGCGCGGGCAGAGGGCTCCGGCACGCGGAGGCACACGAACCCACGGGAGCTGACGGATGCAGCAGGAACCGGCCTTCGAGTACGACACGGCCTTCTCCCGAAACCTCGGCTGGGTGACCGCCGAGGAGCAGCAGCAGTTGCGCTCCAAGCGGGTGGCCATCGCGGGCATGGGCGGGGTCGGCGGCTTCCACCTGCTCACCCTCGCCCGCCTGGGCGTCGGAGCCTTCACCATCGCCGACTTCGACACCTTCGACCTGGTGAACTTCAATCGGCAGGCCGGGGCCCTCATGTCGAACATCGGCCGCCCGAAGGCCGAGACGATGGCTCAGGCCGCGCTGGACATCAATCCCGGGCTGAAGCTCTCAGTCTTCCCCGAGGGGATGGACCCTCAGGATCCGGCCGCCTTCCTCGAAGGGGCCGACCTCTACGTCGACTCCCTGGACTTCTTCGCCTTCGAGGCGCGCCGGTCCGTCTTCGCACACTGCGCCCGCCACGGGATCCCGGCCGTCACTGCGGCACCGCTCGGCATGGGTGCCGCACTGTTGTGCTTCATGCCGGGTGGGATGACGTTCGAGGAGTACTTCCGCTTCGAGGGGCACGACGAGGACGAGCAGGCCCTGAGATTCATGCTGGGCCTTTCGCCCGCGGGCGTGCATTCCCGCTATCTGGTCGACCCCAGCCGGGTCGATCTGGCCGGACGACGCGGACCGTCGACGGTGATGGCGTGTCAGCTGTGTGCCGGCGTCGCGGGCAGCCAAGCACTCAAGATCCTCCTCGGCCGGGGAAAGATCGTGGCCGCACCCCGCGGACTCGTCTTCGACGCCTACGAGAACCGGATCAGACGAACCTGGCGGCCGGGCGGCAACCGCAACCCGGTGCAACGTCTGTCTCTCGCCGTCGGGCGTCGCCGCCTGGCTGCCCTGGCGCAGAGGCCGTCGCCGGCCCCGAGCCCTCACACCCCCGTCGAGCAGGTCCTGGACACGGCCCGCTGGGCCCCCAGCGGCGACAACTCACAGCCCTGGCGCTTCACCGTGACCGGGCCGGACCGTTGCACCATCCGCGGGTTCGACGCACGCGAGCACGACGTCTACGACATGGACGGCTGGCCGAGCCAGATGTCAGTGGGCGGGCTCCTGGAGACCGTACGGATCGCCGCGAGCGGTCTCGGACTGCGTGCCGACATCCGCCGCATCGACGGCTCGGGCCGCGACCTACTGTTCGATGTGGGTCTGGCTTCCTCGGAGGAGACGCCTGATGAGTTGTACCCCTACCTCCGCCGCCGCACCGTCCAGCGGCGGCCACTGAGCAGGCGGCCGCTGACGCTGCCGGAGAAGAGCAAACTCGAGGAGGCCGTCGCACCGGGCTTCAGCGTGCTCTGGCTCGAAGGGAAACAACGCCGGCGGATGGCCGCCGTGAACTCCCGAACGTGCAAGCTCCGCCTCACCATCCCGGAGGCATACGAGACTCACCGCAAGGCCATCACCTGGGGCACGGGCTCCAGCGAGGAAGGCATGCCCGCCGGTTCGCTCGGCCTGGACCCGGTCACGGTCCGACTGACCCGTACCCTCATGGCCAGTTGGCGCAGGGTGGACTTCGCCAACACCTATCTGGGCGGCACACTGATACCGCGCCTGGAACTCGAGGTGGCACCCGCGTTGGCCTGCGGCGCCCACTTCGCACTGCTGGGCCACACCGCGCCACGGACGGTCGAGGACCATCTGGCCGCCGGAGCCGCCATGCAGCGGTTCTGGCTCACCGCTACCTCCATCGGCCTGCAGATGCAGCCCAACCTGGCTCCGCTGATCTTCTCCTCCTATGCCGTCAACGGCCGTGCCTTCACGACGGATCGAAAGGGCTTCGAGCAGGCCCAGGAGGTCTCGGAACGCCTCCGGGCGCTGCTACCGGGGCGGACGCTGGACCGCACCGTCTTCCTGGGGCGGATCGGCGCAGGTCCGCCCGCCAGAGCGAGGTCGATGCGGCTTCCGATGGACCGCCTGCTCGAACCCTGATGTCCTGAACGCGTACCTTCCCGAAGGACCGGGCGGCGGATGAAGAATGCCGTCCATCGGCCGGCGCGCCCGACGAGGCGGGCTTGGCCGTCAAGCCCGGCCGATGACCTACGAGCACGGCCCCAAGCCGACCTCGACCCGGGCCTGACAGCGATTGCCCACCTCGCACCGGGCCCAAGGACGCAGCAGTCAGCGGAACCCGTCGGTCTCCTTCACACCCACCCCCGGCCCGGGCGCTGCGGGGGTGTTGAGCCGGGAAGCGAGCAACCGGCCCAGATTCATGGCGAGGCGTGCGGCGGTACGCGGATGGGTGTCCAGGAGCTGGTTCAGGGTACTTCGGGACAGGGCGAGGATGCGGGCGGTCTCGCTTGCGACGATGACGTCTGCGGTACGCCGGCCGAGGAAGAACGCGGCTTCGCCGAACAGCTCGCCGCCGCCGAGCTCGATGACGCGGCCGTCGGGCAACACCACGTGCGCTGCTCCTTGGAGGATGACGAAAAGATTGCTGGTCCCGTGGCCTTCCCGGATCAAGGCGTCACCTTCACAGGCCTCGATGACGCTGCTCTTCTCCATGATCTTGCGACGCTCCTCGGCGGTCATGCCGCCGAAGACACTGAGCCTGTGATCGGGCCGATCGATGATCGCCGGCGCATGTTCGTCCAAGTCGTCGGCGGTGTCCTCGACCACGTGGTCCTGCCCGGACGCGAGGATGTATGCGGCGATCTCACGGCCGCGAGCTCGGTCCCAGCACCCACCAGCGGCCCGTAGTAGTGACAGGACCGGTGACCCGACGGATTCGAGGTGGTCGAGGTCATCGATGACGAGGACCAGAGGGATCACCAGCCCGGCTTCGGGGAAACTGGCGTTCGGTTTGTAGGGGCGGAAGCCCAGCCGCTGGTAGTTGCCCAGAAGGTGCGGCATGCAATCGCAGAACGCGAGCTTGACCTCCTCACTCGCCCAGTACCGTGCCACCTCGGCGAACAGGTCGATCCGGACGGCCGAGGCCTGGCGGTCCTCGCGGATGGCGAAGGCATCGATAATGGTGGTGCGTTCGATCGGCGCGACCGCTGAGAACGCCTGTGGCGCGAAGACCTGGATCTCGGATTCGGTATAGGGGCCGAGCATGGCGTGGCGGATGCGGAGAGTTCCCACGACCTGGCCGTCCTCGACGGCGTACAGGACCCGCGACTGGTGGTCTGCGGGAAGCGGGAGCAGTTTTCCCCGGTGGTCCGCGGTGGGCCGGTCCGCTCCAAGCCTCTCGACGTACGACTGGTAGCGCAGCCTCTCCACGGCACGCATCTGTTCTGCGCTCTCGGCGAGGTGTACCCCGTCGGACTCGACGACTATGACCGATCACCTCCGGGACCAACGAGTGCTGAGTTTCGCGTGATTGGAACCATCTTCAGTGATGTCGCAGCGCATCGACTTCGCCGGCTCCGGTAACGGCCTCATCGGGCAGCCCAGGGTGCCCATCCGTGGGCGGCTCCGCCGGGGTGTCGGCGGCGGTCGACCGTGGTTCTGCGTCGTCTCGACGAACTGCGACCGGTCAACGGCGAGTGGCCGTGGGGTTACGGGTCCGCCGGGTCCGCGAGGCGCGGCTGTCGGTTCTCAGAACCCGTCTCTTGACCTGGACCTACCATGACCGCTTTCCGGATCTCTGCGCGGAGGACCGGCAACCCCGCCCCGGGAACCGGCCGCCCTGCCGTTCGTCATGCCCTTCGTCATGCCGGCGAATCTTGCCACGTCATGATCGGTGACCGGCCGCTCATCTCCAGGGCCGATGTTGACGATGTCCATCCCAGGCACCGGAGGCGGCGTACGAGCGTCGACCGCCTGCCAGCGATGATTCCACCCGCCTCCACCCGCCATCCAGGCATCGAGGCGTTCGGAGAAGATCCTGCCCTGCGAATTCTCGGTCGAGGCGGCCGCAACAGCCGACTGGAGGCGGGCGGACTCGGCTCTAGCCCAGTCGGACAGCCCGACCGATGTGTTGATGGCAGAGTCAAGTTTGGCACGAGCAATTCGAAGCAATCCGATCTGACGGCTCATCTGGGGCTCCAGCTCCACCAGGACCAGAGGTGTCACGGGAAATGGCAGCCGGTCGTGTCACTGTGACGTCCGCAGGGGCTGTCCCGGCCCGGTCGGTGCGGGACGCCGGTGGCCGCATCCGGGAGCCGGGACGGGTGTGGGCCGAAGCCGGACCGGAGCGTGGGCCGGCCGACCGTTGACCGACCGGGCACGGCGAACCAGCGTATGCCCATGCGATCCGTGGTCCACGGACAGCGGATCCACCTCCGGCCCGCTGCCGCCGGCATCCGGTATCGGGAGTTCCATTGGGGTTCCTCACTCGCGCCGGTACGGGAGCCCGATGGCCGGCCGCCCCCTGATGGAACATCAATCTCATTGACCCGGTGGCACATGCGCGCCGAAGTGCATCGCCGTGCACTCTACAAACAACTTCCTTAAGGTCTTCCTGAGAGTTCCTGATGCCTCCCCTAGGGATTCCCGAAGACCTCCGCCCGCACGGCGCAGCGTGCGGGCGGTTTTGCAGGCCACTGGGTCCGGGTGGGAACCCTGCCGGACCCGGTGGGCGTTCGTCGGTGGACGGGGAGGGAGCAAATAATATGGACGGGAGTCAGTTCCAGCGTCCGGCGCCGATGTGGTTCGAACGCTACCTACGCGAGCGCGGATATCCCTTCACGAGGGAGCCCGGCCTTGCCACTGCTGCCGGACCTGGCTGTGTGGTCAGTGTTGCGGGGCGCACCGTGGCCTGTGCGGTGATGGGGAGCGGAGGTGCTTTCGACCTCACCGCGCTGCTGGACGGATTCGAGGATGCGGCCCACCGACTGGGGAGTGCACGCTACCGCGGTACGCCGTGTGTGATCGTTGTGGAGTGCAGCGCGGGCGGCTGGCTGCACTCGACGGCAGACATCTGCCGTCGGCTCAACAGGCTGCTGCACGGCGACATTCCCAGGGAACTCCACGACACCCCGGACGTGCCCTGGTCTCCCCGTGGCGACGAGCGCCCGGAGCAGCGGCTGGCGGACGCCTACCCGCACATCAGCGCGGTCGCGGTCATGGCCCGCAACAGCCATGCCAGTCAGTGGCTTCGGACCCGGATCGTGCCGCCGCCCAAAGGCCTCGACTCCCATCAGGGATGGTTGCACACCGTGATCACCGAGATCGGCCGAGCCCCCCGGGGCGGCTTCCTTTCCGTGGACACACTTGAGACGTTGGGCCGCAACGCCTCGCCCCTGCCCGGTGAGATCTTCGACGGTCCCACGGATCGTCGGTGGATCCCCGACGCATTCGGCGACTGCATCGAGGCTTCTGGGCGGGACTGAGCTACGCTCCCGTGATCGTCACCCGATCAGTGGCCGCTCCGGAGGCACTCCGTCGTATCCAGCTCGACGATCAGCCGAGACCAGACGGCCGCGAATCCGGGGTGAAGGCGCAGCGAGTCGATCTCTGATGGGGTGCACCACCGGTGTGCGGTGCCTTCGCGGTCGCCACGGTGGTGGCCGAACGGCTCCGTGACGTCCGCGATGATGGTGTGATATGCCCATCCGCCGTGATCATCGGCGGAGATGAGGACGGGGCGCATCGTCGGAACGCTGCCGAGTTCCTCGGCGAACTCCCTGCAGGCTCCGTCCCACGGGCTCTCACCGGCTTTGAGTGCGCCTCCGGGAACGCTCCAGGTCCGGCCGTGATGGACCCGCCAGGATCGGCGCTGGAGCAGGAATCGGGGCCCTCGACGCAACAGAAGACCTGCGGCACCGTGCGGCCCCCAGTGGCGGCAACCGCGTTGGTCCCTGACATATCCGTGGCTGCTGTCGGCCATGACGCCTCCTCAGGACAAGACCTTTTCTCCGGCGGACGGGGCTGGCAGGTGAAGGCCGCTGGTGGGATCGGCCGCCCTGCCGCGCGCACCCCCACGATGGCATCCTGCGTCCCCCGGGGCGGGTGTTCCGGAACATCGACGCCCCTCCTGGAGACTTCCGGAGAGGCTGAACCGGACCGACCCCCGTCAGTCCGGCACACGCGGCGGCGCCGTCCGGCTGCGGGCTCGTCGGCGCCGGGTGGAGGGGAGCGTCGGAGTGCGTGATCGGCCTCACGAACGGGTTGCGCGGCGGGGCAAGATGGCAAGTCCTGGAACCTCGGCAACCTCAATTCCGGCACCACCACCCTCACCATCACCCCCAGTCACCTGCCTGGATGCGGCATCGACCTGCAGAGCGGTGTGGGCAGTACCGACACTCACTCAACCGAGGGCCCAGCACGGAGTCTGACGCGCGACATCGATCCCTGCGGGTGCCGCTGGTGGCGCCGGGAGCGTCAGCGGGAGCGCGAGTCGCGGTGGGGGCGGAACAGGACCGGCAGCAGCGAGAGCAGGACGACCGCCCCCACCAGCAGCCACAGGTAGTGGTCGATCCCCGGGACGGCCGCGCCCAGCCAGTACCCCG
>NZ_JBEZIR010000166.1:0-16566 GCF_040651175.1 Kitasatospora sp. NPDC048540 | reverse complement strand
GGGTCCGGCGTTGGTATGTGCGGGGGCGGGCGCGCGGGGTCGACCCCCCCCCCCACGGCCTGACCGCGGCCCGGCAGGCCGCCGAACAGCTCGGTGTGGTCCGGCGGCTCGGCCTGCACCACCAGGACGCCCGGGAGTTCGAGGCGAAGGAGCCGTTCGACGCGGTGTTCTGCATCGGCTCCACGCACGCCTTCGGCGGGCTGTCGCAGACCCTGGCCGCCGCCCGGCCGCTGCTCGCCCCTAGCGGGGTGGCGGTGGTCGGCGAGGGTTACTGGCAGCGGGAGCCGGACCCGGCCTCGCTGGAGATCTTCGGCGACGGCTTCCACGACCTGGCCGGGACCGTCGCCCGGGTGACGGCGGACGGCTGGATCCCGGTGTACGGGCACACCAGCAGCGCGGCGGAGCTGGACGAGTACGAGTTCTGCTGGACCGGCTCGCTCGCCGAATGGGCGCTGGACCACCCGGCGGACCCCGGCAGCGCCGACGCCCTGCGGGTGGCCGCCGAGCACCGCGAGGAGTGGCTCGGCGGCTACCGCGGGGTGTTCGGCTTCGTCACGCTGGTGCTGCGCCGCGCCGCACCCTGAGCCGGTCCGGGGCTCGCGCCGGACCGCTACTTCTGGGTGCGCGTCAGGAAGTCGGCGATCAGCGGGGCGATCTCGGGCAGCCGCTCCTCCAGCGCGAAGTGGCCGGTGTCGAACAGGTGCAGCTCGGCCCCCGGGAGGTCGCGCAGGTAGGCGCGGGCGCCGGGCTCCGGGAAGAACGGGTCGTTCCGGCCCCAGACGATCAGGGTGGGCGGCTGCTCGGTGCGCAGCCAGGCCTGCCACTCGGAGTAGCGCTCCAGGTTGGCGTGGTAGTCGAGGGCCAGTTCGACCTGGATCTCCCGACGACCGGGGAGGTCAAGGAAGTGCTGGTCGAGCGTCCAGCCGTCCGGGGCGACGGTGCTCGGGTCGGCGGCGCCGCCCTCGTACTGGCCGCGGGTGACCTCCTCGGTGAGGATGGCGCGGACCGCGTCCTCGGCGCCCTCGACCCCTGGGCGGTTGGCGATGAAGCCCCGGGCGAGGTCGGAGAGCCCCTCCTGGTAGGCGTTGCCGTTCTGCACCACCAGCCCGGTGATCCACTCGGGGTGCCGGGTGGCGACCCGGAAGCCGATCGGGGCGCCGAAGTCGAAGACGTACATCGCGAACCGGTCCAGGCCGAGTGCCTGGCAGAAGCTCTCCAGCACGTCGGCGAGGGTGTCGAAGCGGTACGTGAAGTCGTCCGGGGAGGGGCTGTCGCTGTGCCCGAAGCCCGGGTAGTCCGGGGCGACCAGGTGGAAGCGGCCGCCGAGTGCGTCGATCAGCCGGGTGAACTGGTGCGAGGCGGACGGGAAACCGTGCAGCAGCAGGAGGGTCGGCGCGTCCGCCGGACCCGCCTCCCGGTAGAACACCCGCACCCCGGCCATCTCTACGGTGCGGTGGTGGATCCGTGGAACCGTCGGCTCGGACATCTCTGAACTCCCCCGTGGATCGGTCGTGGACCTGCGGACGGCAGTGGACCGGGCCGCGGCGGGAGCCCGGCTCCCCCACGGCCCGGTGCCGGCCGGTGCGTCAGCGCCCGAACAGGCGCAGCGCCGTGGGTTTGGTGAACTCGTAGCGGGCCATCTGTTCGAGGTCCCGCCACCAGCGGGCGCGGCCCGACGGGGTGGCGAGGACCTCCTGGTAGAGCTGTTCGAAGGCGGTGGTGACGCTCTCCAGCGAGAACCGGCCGACCACCCACTCCCGGCCCCAGCCGCCCAGCCGGGCGCGGCGTTCGGGGTCGGCCAGCAGCTGCTGGATCTGCTCGGCCAGCGCCTTCGGCGAGCGGGAGCCGTCACCGAAGCCGTACATGCAACGGGAGGCGTGCGGCTCCACCAGCGGGCCGGGTTCGTGGACGGCGGTGTAGCCGGCCGCGCCGTGCACCACCACCGGCTTGGCGAAGGCCAGGCCGCGCAGGGCGGAGCCGCCCATGCCGAGGACCAGGTCGGCCGCCTGGTAGGCGGGCCGGGGGTCGGCCAGCTGGCCGGGGACCAGGACGGCCTCGCGGCCGAGGTCCCGGTTGACCTCGGCGGCCCGGGCCCGGAGCTTGTCCAGGCTGGGGCCGGTGCCGACGACCGCCAGCCGGATCCGCGGGTCGTCCAGCAGCCGGACCGCCTCGACGGTCAGCTCGGCGCCGGCGTCCTTCTCCAGGTCGGGGACCAGCCGGGTGACGATGCACAGCAGCAGTTCGTCGTCCCGGATGCCGTGCTCGCGGCGGAACGCGGCGCCGTCCACCACCCCCGGGGCGTCGGTCCCGGTGTTGACCGGTGGCTCGATCAGCCGGACGTCCCGGTGCCCGAAGGCCCGGCCGTCGCCCATCAGCGCGCCGAGCCCGAGCACCAGCGGCTGGTGCCGGGGCAGCCCGCGCAGCATCCGGATGCCGTAGAAGGTGGTGACCACCGGGATCCGGCCGAGCCGGCCCGGGCCGAAGAAGGCGTTGCGGGCGGCCCGGACCTCCCAGGCGTGCAGCAGCTCGGTGCCGTGCTCGGCGGCCAGCCGGTCGAGCCGGCGGCGCACCTCGCGGTGCGGGGTGTCCGGGTCGCCGGCCACCACGACCTCCAGGCCGTGCGCCGCCGCCACCTCGACCAGCGGTGCGGGGCCGTCCACCCCTTGGGCGAAGAGCACCGGGTCATGGCCGCGGCCGCGCAGTGTCCGGGCGATGTCCACCGCGTTGAGCTGGGCCCCGCCCAGCGCCAGGTTGTTCAGGTGCACCAACACCCGGACCGCTCTCACCCTCATTCCTCCCACTGGTGCGGGACGAACACCGGCGCGGCCAGCACCACGGCGCGCGGCGGGGTGTCGAGCATCGGTCCGAAGACGTCGAACTGGCCGACCGAGTGCCAACTCATCAGCGTGCCGCCGTCGGTCTTGCCGATGCTGTAGACGCCGGCCCACAGGGTGTACCGGCCGCGCGGCACCGGAAGCCGCGGGATCACGCAGGCGATCTGGCGCTCCTCGCCGTTCAGCCGGACCTCGTGGCTGATCTGGAAGATCGGGCTGGAGGTGCCTTCGCTGACGCCCAGGTGCAGGGTGGCGTCGCCGCGGTAGTCGCCGGCCAGGGTGAGCTCCACCGTCATCTGCTCGTCGGTGGTGAGGTTCTCCCGGCCGTCGCCGCGGATCGCGTGCTTGAGCAGTTGGAGCGGCTCGTCGGTCCGGGTGGACGCCTCGGACTGGGCCTCGATGGAGTCCCGGTACCCGGCCAGCGCGTCCTTGATCCCGGCGTCCACCCGGACGGTGCCCTGCTCCAGCCAGATGCCGCGGCGGCAGATCGACTGGACGGCCGGCAGGTCGTGCGAGACGAACACGATGGTGGTGCCCTGCTCGGCGACCTCGCGCATCCGGTCCAGGCAGCGCTGCTGGAAGACCGCGTCGCCGACCGCCAGCACCTCGTCGACCAGCAGGACGTGCGGCTCCAGGTAGGCGGCGACCGCGAAGCCGAGGCGCATCTGCATGCCGGAGGAGTAGAACTTCACCTGCCGGTCGATCGCGCCGCCGAGCCGGGCGAACTCCACGATGTCGTCGAACCGGCCGGCCACCTCGCGGCGCTTGAGGCCGAGCAGCGCGCCGAACAGGTAGATGTTCTCCCGGCCGGTCAGGTCGGGGTGGATGCCGGCCCGGATCTCGATCAGGGCGCCGATCCGGCCGCGGACGTCGATCACGCCGGCGTACGGGTACATCACCCTGGTCAGCATCTTCAGCAGGGTCGACTTGCCCGAGCCGTTGGACCCGATCAGGCCGACCGACTCGCCGGGCTCGATGTGCAGGTTGATGTCGCGCAGCGCCCAGCGCCAGTCCTCGCCGCGGCCGCCGCGCAGCTTGCGGGCCATCTGCTCGACCCGGTCGCGCAGCAGCATCCGCTGCTGGTCGGCCTTGAAGCGCTTCCACACCTGCTCGGTGCGGATGGTGCCCAGCTCCCACTCACGCGACATCGGCGATCCCCGTCTCGAGCTTCTTGAACACCAGGTAGCCGCCGACCAGGTAGACCGCGGCGCTCGCGGCGGCGATCAGGGTCAACCGCAGGTCCGGGGCCTGGCCGTACAGCAGTGCCCGGCGGTACCCCTCGATCACCGCGCCGAGCGGGTTGATGCCGCAGTAGATCTCCTGCAGCTGGAGCGGGATCCGGTCCAGCGGGTAGGCGACCGGGGTGGCGAACACGCCCATCTGGGTGATGATCGGCAGCAGGTGGCGGACGTCGCGCAGGTAGACCACCGCGACCGCGAGCACCAGGGCGACGCCGTAGGTGAAGGCCAGCTGGACCACGACCAGCGGCAGCACCCACAGGAAGGTCGCGGCCGGCGCCGTCCAGGTCGCCAGGAAGAGGATGCCGAGCACGCCGATTCCGATCAGCATGTCCACGCTGGCCACCAGCATGGTCGCCAGCGGGAAGACCTCGCGCGGGCAGTAGACCTTGTTGAGCAGGCTCAGGTTGTTGGCCAGGCTGACGGCGCCCTGGTTCATCGTGTTGCTGAAGAACTGCCAGACGATCAGGCCGACATAGGCGAACAGCGGGTACGGCACGTCCCCCGTCTCGATCTTCACGGCCCGGTGGAAGACCAGGGTGAAGATCGCACACAGCGCCAGCGGGGTGAGCACCGCCCAGGCGAAGCCCAGCACCGCCTGCTTGTACCGGGCCCGTAGGTCACGCTCGGCCAGTGCGCGCACCAACTCCCGTGCGCCCCAGAGCTCCTGGGCCACCTGGAGGGGCCTCAGCCGGCGTTTGAAGACCAGGTCAGGAGGCGGACCGGCCGCAAGACCCGCTCTCGTCTCGGTCTGGCTGTCGCGCTCGTCAACGACCTGCGCGCGTTGTCCCCCCACGGACTCCCGCCCTCTCCGGTGCCGATGTGAACGGGCCGCGCAAAACGGACGGCGCGGCCCCGATGTCCACAATGGCACAGAGTGTGCACGGCGGTGGGTGGTTCGGTGAAGATGATGATCCTGGTCAGACGGCCGGAACCGTCACGGCCGCGCGATCAGCCGGTCCAGTTCCGCGGGCATCCCGGCCACCCCGCCGGCCCGGCTCGGCGCCGTCCGCGAGGTGCCGTCCACCACCACCGTGGGCAGTTCGTCCACCGCGTACCGGGCGAACAGCGCGGGCACCGCCGCGACCGCCCGGTCCACCTCGGACGAACGGTACGCGGCGCGGAAGTCCCGTTCGTCCAGGCCCTGTTCGGCGGCCCACTCGGCGGCGGCGTCCTCGGTGGTCAGGTCGGCCTTCTCGGTACGGACCGCGCGGAACACCCGCGCCTGGAGCCGGTCGACCGCGCCGAGCCGCTCCAGCGTGTAGAACAGCCGGGCGTGCGCGGTCTGCAGCCGCTCGTCCGGCCCGCCGGTCCAGATCGCCGGCACCCGGTGCAGCACCACCTCGCCGGTGTGCCGGGCCGCCCAGCGGGCCAGCGGCTCCTCCAGTGCCGCCGAGTGCGAGCAGTCGTACCAGAAGAACTCCACCGCCTCGTGCGGTGCCGCCGCCCGCAGCGGCTGCGGGAGGCCGGGCCGGGCGAGGTGGGCGCCCTCGTGCGGGGCGTCGGGCGCGGCGGCGGCGGGCGCGGCCAGCAGCCCGGCGGACACGGCCGCCAGGACGGCGGAGCGGAGCAGCGTCTTCACGCCCGGCAGCCTGCCAGCCGGACGGCGGCCGGGTCGCCCCGATCACGAACGGTTCGCCCGATCGGAGCAGCCCGGCCGCCCGGACCGGTGGGATGGTCAGACCGGGTCCGCCTGCTGCGGCACCTGCGGCCGGGCGGGCGCGTCCTCGGCGGGCGTCTCCACGACGGCCGCCGCCGCGCGGGCGGCCGTGCTGTCGAAGAACCGCAGCAGCTCCACCGGGAACGGCAGCACCAGCGTCGAGTTCTTCTCCGCCGCCACCTCGACCACCGTCTGCAGCAGCCGCAGCTGCATGGCGGCCGGGGTGCCCTCCATCATCGAGGCGGCCTCGGACAGCTTGGCCGCCGCCTGGAACTCGCCGTCGGCGGTGATGATCCGGGCCCGGCGCTCCCGGTCGGCCTCGGCCTGACGGGCCATCGAGCGCTTCATCGAGTCGGGCAGCGCGACGTCCTTGATCTCCACCCGGTCGATGTGCACGCCCCAGCCGAGCGCCGGGCTCTCCAGCATCAGCTCCAGCCCGCGGTGCAGGTTCTCCCGGCCGGACAGCAGGTCGTCGAGCTCACTCTTGCCGATGATCGAGCGCAGCGAGGTCTGCGCCACCTGGGACATCGCGAAGGCGTAGTTCTGCACGTCGACGGTGGCCCGCACCGGGTCGACCACCCGGAAGTAGACCACCGCGTCCACCCGGACCGAGACGTTGTCCCGGGTGATGCCCTCCTGGGCCGGCACCGGCATCGTGATGACCTGGACGTTCACCTTGCGCATCCGGTCCACCACCGGCACCAGCACCGCCGGCCCCGGTCCCCGCACCTGCCCGTGCACCCGGCCGAGCCGGAACACCACGCCCCGCTCGTACTGCTGCACCACCCGGACACCGGTGGCCAGCCAGAGCGCGCCCAGCACCACCACCAGCGCGAGATACACCACGTACGTCACCCTCTCCCCGTCGTCGGCCGGGAGCGCCCCGCCCCCGTGGCCGTGCGGCACAGTATGCGCGCGCGGCCGACGCACCGACAGCCTCCCGACCGGACCGGACCGGGCAGAGCGCACCGAACGGACCGGGCGGAGCGCACCGACCGGACCGGGCCTACGGCTTGGCCACCCCGGCGAGCAGGTCCTGCCAGCTGTCGGCGACCCGGGCGAGGTCGAAGCGGGCGAGCGCGTGGCGGCGGGCGGCGGCGCCGAGTGCGGCGCGGTCGCCGGCCAGCACCTTGCCGAGCGCCTCGGCCAGCGCCGCCGGGTCGCCGGGCGGGGCGACGGCGCCGGTGACGCCGTCCTGGACGACGTCACGGACGAAGCCGACATCGGTGGTGACGGCGGGCAGGCCGGCCAGCGCGGCCTCGATCAGGACCCCGGGCACCCCCTCGCTGTCGCTGCTCAGCAGCACGGCGTCGGCGGCCCGGTAGAGCGGCGCCGGGTCGGCGAGCCGGCCCAGGAAGGTCGCCCGGCCGGTGGTGTCGGCGGCCTCGGCGGCCGCCCGCAGCGGGCCGTCCCCGGCCACCGCGAGGTGGACGTCGGGGAGCAGGGCGAGCGCGGCCAGCGCCAGGTCGGGCCGCTTCTCGGTGGCGAGCGCGCCCAGCCAGGCGACCAGCAACCCGTGTGCGGGCAGGCCGAGTTCGGCCCGGGCCGCCCGGCGCCCGGGGTCGTCGGCCGGGGTGTGGCGGTCGGCCGGGCGGCCGTTGGGGATGGTGCGGACCTTGCCGGCGGGCAGCCGGAAGCGTTCCAGCAGCACCGCGCGGGCGCCGTCGGAGATGGCGGCCACGGCGGCGGCCCGGTGCAGGAACAGCCCGACCCGCAGGCGGCGGGACAGGCTCGCGGTCCAGTGCCGGGGATCGCCGATGTTGACGTAGACGAACGGGGTCCGGGTGCCGAGCAGGCCGAGCGCGCAGGCCTGGAGGGTGCTGGAGCCGTGCGCGACCACCACGTCGGCGCGGGCGGCGGCGGCCCGCAGCGCCCGCAGCGTGGCGGGGTGGTGACGGGACGGCCCGAGCACCGGGGTGTCCGGGTCGGCGGCGTCCGGGTGCGACTGGAGGGCGACCAGGGCGGACGGCCGGCCCCGGCGCAGCAGTTCGGCGTGCAGGTCGCGGGCGAGGTTCTGGGCGCCTCGCCGCCGGGGGTCGGTGATCAGGTGGAGGACGCGCGGCGGCGCCGGCACAGCGGCTGACATGGGGACGACCCTGGCACAGCGGCAGGCGGGCGCGCAGCCCGTTCGGCCCAAGCGGGCGGCGCGGGCGGCGGGCGCGCGGCACGGCGGGCCGGGGCGGACGGCCGGGGCGCAGGCGGGGCATCGGGGGCGATCCGGAGCGCGACCTCGCCGATTCCCTGGCGGACACCCCTTCCGGCCTGGAATGCTGAGCCGCAGTCAGGGCGGGGCCGACAGGGAGGTCGGCGGCGTTCATGGGGTTTCCCCGGGGGGTTGCGGCTGTGCATGTGCTCTATGTGATCGACAGTGTCAGCCGGGTCGGCGGTGCCGAGCAGGGTCTGGTGGCGATGGCCCCGCAGCTGGTCCGGGCCGGTGTCCGGCTGGACGTGGCGTACCTGAAGGAGTCCCCGGGCGGGTTCCAGCCCGAGCTGACGGCCGCGGGGGCGACGGTGTTCGGGGTGCACCGGCCGGGCCGGGCCGGCCGGGTCGCCGGGCTGCGCGCGCTGGTCCGCGAGCGGCGGCCGGAGCTGGTGCACACCACACTCTACGAGTCGGACGTGCTGGGGCGGGCGGCCGCGCTGTCCGCCGGTACGCCGGTGGTGTCCAGCCTGGTCAACTCCTCGTACGGGCCGGAGCACCTGCACGCCCGCGGGCTGAACCCGTGGAAGGTGCGGGCGGCCCAGGCGGTGGACGCGGTGACGGCGCAGGGCACCCGGCGCTTCCACGCGCTGACCGAGCACGTGGCGCAGGCGATGGCCGGCCGGCTGCGGGTCTCCCGGGACCGGATCGACGTGGTGCCGCGCGGCCGGGACCCGGAGCTGCTGGGGTCGGTGACCGCCGAGCGGCGGGCGGCGGTACGGGCCGCGCTGGAGCTGCCGGAGGACGTTCCGGTGGTGCTCGCGGCCGCCCGCCAGCAGTACCAGAAGGGCCTGGACGTGCTGTTGGAGGCGTGGCCCGCGGTGCGCCGGCACACCCCGGAGGCGGTGCTGCTGCTGGCCGGCAGCGAGGGGGCGGAGACGCCGCGGCTGAGACGGCTGGCGCAGGAGTGCGGCCAGGTGCGGTTCCTGGGCGCCCGCGGTGACGTCTTCGACCTGATGGCCGCCGCGGACGTGTTCGCGGTGCCGTCGCGCTGGGAGGGGCTGGGCAGCGCGGCGATGGAGGCGATGGGCGTCGGGGTGCCGCTGGTCTGTTCGGACGTGCCGGCGCTGCGCGAGACGGTCGGTTCGGAGGACTACGCCACGCTGGTGCCGCCGGAGCGTCCCGCCGAGCTGGCGGCCGCCCTGATCGACGCCCTGGAGGACGCGGCGGCCGCCGCGGTACGGGTGAAGGCGGCCCGGGCGCGCTTCCTGACCTGCTTCACCCTGCACCACGTGTCGGGCCGGATGGTGGAGTTCTACGAGCGCTCGCTGCGCCGCGGCCCGACCTGAGCGGCCCGAGCTGAGCGGGCCGGGCCGAGCGGGCCGGGCGGAGCTGACCGAGTACGGGCAAATCGGGCTGACGGAGCCTCAAGTTCCTTGGTGGCAAAGGCGGACAAAGCGTCCGCAACCACCGGTCCCGGCCCAAGGGCGACGTAACGGCCTGCGTGAGATTCGTGAAAGTGCTTGCGCCGCAGGTCCGGGACGGCAAACATCACTTCCGGGGGCCTGGGGACTGTCGGGGGGCGGTGCCGGGCGCGCTCCGGGCGGATCGCGCCCGGGAGGAGCGATGCCGTCAGGGGGGCTGATGACACCACAGCCGATTCCGGAACCACTGCCGCGGGATCCGTCACCGGACGGATCGACGCGGCTCACGCCGTTTCCGGGACCTCCGGGCCGCCTCCGGCGGGGCCCGCGCGCCGCGCGGACCGCCTCCTAGCACCGGCCGGCGACCTCCCCGCCCGAACCACGTACCACCTCGCCCGGCCCCGCCGGGCAGGCCCGCACCAGTGCGCGCCGCCGATGCCTGGCGGGTGCGGGCCCACCGCGCATGCCAGGCGCCTGCACCACGAACGCGAGGGGATCCAACCGGTGGAACCGGCTAACCACTTCACCGTCCTGCGACGCTACTGGCGGCTGCTGGCCGGCTGCACCGCAGCCGCGCTGCTGGTGGGCTTCCTGCTCACCCCGGCGGCCGACGCCGTCGACACCGCCAAATGGCAGTGCAAGGCGGCCATAACGCCGGTCGCCGGCTCCGGCGACGTGGTCAAGGCGGACCAGGTGCTGTCCTACGCCCAGGGCTCGGACGTCGCCGGCGCCGCCGCCAAGAAGCTCAACATCCCGGTGGCCTCGGTGACCGGCCGGCGGACCGTCACCGCGGCCTCCACCCAGATGCTGGTCTTCTCCACCACCGGACCCACCCAGCAGTCCTGCACCGACCTGGCCGGCGCGCTGGCCGACGCCACCATCAACGGCTACACCGCCGAGACCGTCAAGAGCGCCGACGAGCAGATCAAGCGCGCCCAGGACCAGCTCAAGGACCAGCAGGCCCAGTACGACGAGCTCAGCAAGGCCGCGTCCAAGGCCAACGCCGCCGACCAGGCGCGGCTCAAGCCGCAGGTCGACTCCGCGTACAGCCAGATCACCGAGACGCTGACCCGGATCGGCAAGCTGCGCTCGACCGCGCAGACCGACGCCATCCAGCAGTGGGGCTCGATCGACGCCAAGGAGGCCGGCGGCAGCCTGCTCAGCTCCCCCAGCCGGGGCCTGCGGCTCACCCTGGCCGTGGTGCTGGGCCTGGCGCTCGGCGTGGTGGCGGCGCTGATGCTCAGCCGGATGGACACCCGGCTGCGCGGGCGCAACGGCACCGAGGAGGCGTTCAACCTGCCGGTGATCGGCGAGATCCCGCTGCTGTCGCGGCGGCTGCGCCGCACCCGTGAGCCGCTGGTGGTGGCCCGCCCGTCCGACCCGGGCGCCGAGGCGTACCGCTCGCTGCGCTCGACCCTGCTGCTGACCGGCCCGGCCTCGCTGTCCGCGCAGTTCGGCGAGGGCGGCATCTCGCAGGCCGAGCGGGTCTCCCGGCGGCTGGCCGACCCGTCCCCGGTGATCCTGGTGATGTCCGGGCGCAGCGGTGACGGCCGCACCACCACGGTGGCCAACCTGGCCGCCGCGCTGGCCGAGACCGGCCGCGAGGTGCTGGTGCTGGACTGCGACTTCCGCAGCCCGCAGGCGCACGTCCACTTCGGCATCAGCGACGGCCCCGGGATGGCGGAGCTGCTCAGCGGTGAACAGCTGCCCAACCTGGACGACCTGATCCGCCGGACCAACGTGGACGGCGTCCGGCTGATCACCGGCGGCAACACCAACGCCTACCCGGCCGCGCTGGTGCTGCGAGCCGGCGAGGTGCTGCGCCGGGCCCGCCGGCACGCGGACGTGGTACTGATCGACAGCTCCCCGCTGCTGCACGCCAACGACGCCTACGACCTGGTGCAGCACGCCGACGCGGTGCTGGTCACCGTGATGGCGGGCAATGTGAAGCCGGAGCAGGCCGACCGGGTCAGCGAGCTGCTGTCGCGCACCGGGGTGCCGGTGGCGGGGGTGGCGCTGCTGGGCGTGGACGGCCCGTCGGGCCGCCGGGCCAGGGAGGCGGTGCGTTCGGTCACCACGGCGCCGGGCCGGGCCGCCGCGCAGCCGCCCGCCGCCGCACAGCCGCCCGCGCAGCCGGCCGGCGCGCAGCGGGCCGCCGAGGACCCGGACCCGCCGACCGGCCCGAGCTGGGCCAAGCGCCGGGCGGCCGAGGCCCCGGTGGAGACCACCATGCAGCTGCGCCTGAACGAGGACCTGTGAGCACGCCCCCGGGCCGGACCCGGGTGCTCTGGCTGGCCAAGGGCCTGGGCCGGGGCGGGGCCGAGCAGTTGCTGGTCAACTGCGCCCGGCACGCGGACACCGCGCGCTACGAGATCGAGGTCGCGTACGTGCTGCCGTACAAGGACGCGCTGGTGCCCGCCCTGGAGCAGGCCGGGGTGCGCACCCACTGCCTGGGCGACGCCCCCGGCGCGCTGTGGCCGTGGCGGCTGCGGCAGCTGCTGGCCGAGCGGCGGTACGCCCTGGTGCACTCGCACATGCCGGTCCCGGCGGTGGCGGCCCGGCTGCTGTCGCTCGGGCCGCGCGGGCCCCGGCTGGTGCACACCGAGCACAACGTCTGGGAGCGCTACCGGACGCCCACCCGGTGGGCCAACGCGCTGACCTACCGGCGCAACGACGCGGTGATCGCGGTCTCGCACGCGGTCGGTTCGACCGTCACCCGGCGCCGTCCGGGGCGGGACTGGCTGACGGTGGTGCACCACGGCCCGGACCTGGCCGGCGCGCCCGCCGGGCCGGCCGCCCGGGCCGCGGCGCGGGCCGAACTCGGCCTGCCCGCCGATGCGGTGGTGGTCGGCACGGTCGGCAACCTGACCCCAAAGAAGGACCAGGCGACCCTGCTGGCGGCCTTCGCGGAGCTGCGCGCCGCGCAGCCGTCGACGGCGCTGGTGCTGATCGGCGCCGGCCCGCTTGAGGCGGAGCTGAAGGGGAGGGCGGGTGAAGGAGTCGTGTTCGCCGGTTCCCGCCCCGATGTGCCCGCACTGCTGGCAGGCTTGGACGTGTTCACCCTGAGCTCCCGTCAGGAGGGGCTGCCGGTCGCGCTGATGGAGGCGATGACCAGCGGTCTCCCGTCGGTGGTCACCCGGGTGGGCGGCATGCCGGAGGTGCTGGACGACGGCGAGCAGGGCTACCTGGTGCCGCCGGGAGATCCGGCCGCGCTTGCCGCCGCGCTCGGCCGGCTGACCGCCGACGAGGGGCTGCGCCGGCGGATCGGGGCGGCCGCCCTGGACCGCTCGAAGTCCTTCGACGTGGCCGGGGCACAGCAGGCCATCGAGCAGGTGTACGCGCAGGTGCTGGAGCGCTGAGCGCCCGGCCCACCCGGAAGGGATCGACCACCCCCGTGACCACCCCGTCCGACCGGCCGTCAGCGGCTGCCGAGCTGACCGTCCGTCCGCTCACCGAGGCCGACACCCCGGCCGTGCTGGAGCTGCTGACGGCCTCGCTGGCCGGTGGCCCGACCGGCACCCGCAGCGCCGACTTCTTCGCCTGGAAGCACCGTCGCAACCCGTTCGGCGCCAGCCCCGGGCTGCTCGCCGAGACCGCGGACGGCCGGCTGGCCGGTGTCCGGCTGTTCCTGCGCTGGCAGTGGCAGGCCGGCGGGCGGGCGGTCCGCGCCGTGCGGCCGGTCGACACCGCCACCCACCCGGACTTCCAGGGCCGGGGCATCTTCCGCCGGCTCACCACGGGGCTGCTGGAGCAGGTGGCCGGCGACACCGAGCTGGTCTTCAACACCCCGAACGGCAACAGCCTGCCGGGCTACCTGAAGATGGGCTGGCGGGTGGTCGGCCGGGTGCCGATAGCCCTGCGGATCGCCCGCCCGGCCGCATTCGCGCTCGGCGCCCGGGCCGCGCTGACCCGCCGCCCGGCCGCCGCGCCGCGTCCACTGCGCTGCCGGCTGCCCACCGCCGCCGAGTGGTTCGCCGAACCGCCGGCCGGCCTGCCCGAACTGCTCGCCGAACGGGCCCAGAGCGACGCCGCGGACCGCCGGCAGGCCGTGCTGCGCACCGAGTCCTTCCTGCGCTGGCGCTACGGCGACGCCCCCGGGCTCGACTACCGGGTGCTGACCTGCGAACGCGGCGGCGAGCTGGCCGGGATCGCCTTCGGCCGCCCCCGCAGACGCGGTCCGCTGACCGAGTTCACCCTCGCCGACGTGATCGTGCGACCGGGCGACCGGGGCACCGCCGCCCGGCTGCTGCGGGCCGCCGCCGCGGCCGGCTGCGACCACGCCGCCACCCATCTCGCCCCCGGCACCGAGGCGGCCGCCGCCGCGCTGCGCGGCGGCTACCTGACCGCCCCCCGCACCGGGATGACGCTGGCCGCGCGCGGTCCGCTCGCCCCGCTGCCCGCCGAACGCACCCTGGCCGACTGGCGGTTCAGCCTGGGCGACCTGGAGGTCTTCTGATGGACCGTCCGGCAGCCGCCCTCGGGCGGCCGGACCTGCGCGCCCTCGCCCAGCGGGTGCACTGGCCCACCGCGGTGGCGGCCGCTCTGGTGATCGGCTACGTCACGCTGTTCGTGGTGGCGATGGTGCACACCAGCTATGACACCTGGGGCGCCCTGCTGGTGGCGCCGGCGCTGATGGCGATCGGCACCCCGATCCTGGCCCGGGTGGCCGCCGCCAACCCCGAGCCCGCGGTGTTCAAGCTGCTGATGCTGGCCATGGGCCTGAAGCTGTTCTGCGCCTTCCCCCGCTACCTGATGGCCTTCGTGCTGTACGGCGGCGCGGCCGACTCGAAGATGTACCACCAGAAGGGCAGCGCGCTCGCCGAGTACCTGGACAGCGCCGACCTGCTCGGCCAGGGCGTCCACTACGACCTGGGGATGAAGGTGGCCGGCACCGGCTTCATCATCATCGTCACCGGCGTGGTCTACGCGATCACCGGGCCGACCCTGATCGGCGGCTTCCTGGTGTTCTCCTGGATGGGCTTCTGGGGGCTGCTGCTGTTCTGGCGGGCGGTGCAGATCGCCTTCCCTGAGGCGGACTCCCGGCGCTACGCCAAGCTGGTGTTCTTCCTGCCCTCGCTGCTGTTCTGGCCGTCCAGCATCGGCAAGGACGCCTGGATGATGCTGTGCCTGGGCCTGACCACGTACGGGGTGGCCCGGCTGCTGGACCGCCGGTTCGGGGCCTTCGTCTGCATCGCGCTCGGCTCGCTGGGCACCGCGATGGTCCGCCCGCACGTCACCGTGCTGGCCGGTGCCGGGCTGTCGGTGGCGTACGTGCTGCGCAAGCGGCCGCAGCAGGTCAGCGCGCTCGGGCCGCTGCGCACCATCCTGTCGGTGGTGGTGATGGGCGCGGGCGTGATGCTGATGCTGCAGCAGGTCTCCACCTTCTTCGGGACCGAGGGCGCCAACGGGGACAGCCTCAACCACGTGCTGTCGGAGACCTCGCGGCGGACCTCCCAGGGCTCCTCCGTGATCAACGCGGCACCGGCGGACGACGTCGCCCCGCAGTTCAGCCTCAACCCGAGCGGGCTGCCGGTCGCGGTGATCAGCGTGCTGTTCCGGCCCTTCCCGTTCGAGGCCTCCAACATCCAGAACCTGATCCAGTCGGTCGAGTGCTTCGCCCTGCTGATCATGTTCATCCGGGGCTGGCCGCACCTGCGGCAGCTGCCCAGGCTGTTCCTGCAGCGTTCCTACATCGCCTACACGGTGGTCTACACCCTGCTGTTCTGCTGGGCCTTCTCGACCATCAACAACATGGGCATCCTCTCCCGGGAGCGGGTGCAGGTGCTGCCGCTGTTCCTGGTGCTGCTGGCGGTGCCCCGGCCGGAGTCGGCGCGGGCCGCGCCCACCAAGCGCTCCCGGGCGCCGGTGTGGCGGGTGCCGCCCGGACAGTGGGGCCCGCGCCCGGAGCAGAGCGTGTCCCACGAACACCCGGCCCGCGTCGGCGGGCCGGACTCACCACCTCGTCCCAGGGGGGATCGAACCACATGACCACCACCGACCTCGCACTGCCCGCCGCCCTCGGCGGCACCCCGGAGTTCCCGGACGGGCTGCCGCTGACCCGCGTCCTGGTGCCGCAGCGCGAGTCCCTGCTGCAGCGCCTCGGCGCCGTCCTGGACAGCGGCCAGCTGACCAACGGCGCCACCGTGCGCGAGCTGGAGCAGCGGGCCGCCGAACTGCTGGACGTCCCGCACGTGGTGGCGGTCTCCAACTGCACCGCGGGGCTGATGCTGGTGCTCCAGGCGGCCGGGGTCGGCGGCGGCCGCCCGGTGGTGATGCCCGGGTTCACCTTCTCGGCCACCGCGCACGCGGCGCACTGGGCCGGCGGCACCCCGGTCTTCGCCGAGGCCCGCGAGCAGGACATCACCCTGGACGTGGCCGACGCCGAGGCCCGGCTGAAGGCCGCCGACCGGCCGGCCGCGCTGATGGCGACCCACGTCTACGGCACGCCCTGCCAGGTGGAGGACCTGCAGACGGTCGCGGACGCGGCCGGGGTGCCGCTGGTCTACGACTCGGCGCACGGCTTCGGCAGCCGCCGCCGCGGGGTGCCGATCGGCAACTTCGGCCTGGCCGAGGTGTTCTCGATGAGCCCGACCAAGGTCGCGGTGGCGGGCGAGGGCGGCCTGGTCGCCACCCGGGACGCGGCGCTCGCCGAGACCCTGCGCACCGGCCGCGACTACGGCAACCCGGGCGACTACAACACCCTCTTCCCCGGGCTGAACGCCCGGATGAGCGAGCTGCACGCGGCGGTCGGCCTGGCCTGGCTGGCCGACCTGCCCGAACGGGTCGCCCACCGCGGCGCCCTGGTCCAGGAGTTCGCGGCGCAGGTGGCCGGGGTGCCCGGACTGCGCCTGGCGCTGCCGGAGGACGGTGACGTGTCGACCTTCAAGGACCTCACGCTGATCCTGGACGCCGAGGCCTTCGGCCTGGGCTCGCAGGAGCTGGCGCGGGCGCTGAAGGCCGAGGGCATCGACACCCGGCGCTACTTCCACCCGCCGGTGCAGCGCCAGCAGTCGTACGCGCACCTGGGCCAGGCCGAGGACCTGCCGGTGACCGACCGGCTGGCGGACTCGGTGCTCACGGTGCCGCTGTGGACCCACATGGACGCGGCCACCGTCCGCCGGGTCGCCGGGGCCGTGCTGAAGGTCCGGCCGCATGCGGAGCGTCTGCGCGCCGCCGGTCACTGAGCCCGCCGGGGCCGTGCCGCCGGGCGCCGGTGACGCGGCGCTCTTCCCACCGGGGGACCTGCCGCTGCCCGAAGCCGTACCGGCCC
>NZ_JBEZIR010000165.1:0-16693 GCF_040651175.1 Kitasatospora sp. NPDC048540 | reverse complement strand
AGCTTCCCCTTCGCGTGCTGCGCCTCGGTGGCCTTCTCGCTCGGGCCACGGCGGACCTGCTCCCGAAGGTCGTGCAGCTCGGCCACCCGACCCCGGGCGTCAGCGGGGGTCTCGGGGACCTCGTCGCCGATCGGCGCCTCGTGCAGAACCGTCATCTCGAAACCACTCCAAGTCGCCGCGGGAACTGTCCGACAGCCGGACCTGCGATGGGCGGCTGCTGCTGCGAACACTTCTTCACTTACGACAGTACGAGGCGGGGCGGCCGCGTTTCGGCGTTGATTCCGTACAAGGTCGAGAGCCATTAGATGTACAGGCTGAACAGAACACCGTTCGGCACCCCGGGTGGGCCACCCGGGGTCGGACGCGTGTCCGAGGGGCGTCCCGGTGGCCGGGACGGTGAGGAAACCGGCTGGTCAGCGGGGTGCGTCAGGGGGAGGAGGGGGGCCCGGCAGGCGGCCGCGGCCGGCCGGGCCCGGCCCGCCCGACCGGCGGCGGACGACGCGGCGAACGGGCGGTGACTCGTAGGGAAGCGCCAAAAACGTTTCCGTCAGGCCCGAGGCCCCTTTTCGGGGTCATCCTTGCCCTCGCGGAGGTCCTCCTCGCGGCGGCGCAGATCGGCCTCCCACTGCTTGAGCATGTCCTCGTGCCGCTGGTTGTCCCGCTTCAACGAAGCCAGGAACTCCGGGTCGTCGTCGGGTGCCAGCTGGCGCCCGCGCGGGCGCTCGTACTCCGGGAACCCGGCGGTCGGTCCGGAGGGCCAGG
The DNA here is from genome assembly GCF_040651175.1 of Kitasatospora sp. NPDC048540. NCBI lineage: Bacteria > Bacillati > Actinomycetota > Actinomycetes > Kitasatosporales > Streptomycetaceae > Kitasatospora > Kitasatospora sp. NPDC048540. The sequence continues at coordinate 15,931 of NZ_JBEZIR010000165.1, read as the reverse complement.
CCGCCGTGCGGGCGCGGGCCGAGCGGCGCTCCTTGCCGACCGCGAGCCAGGCGATCGAGCCGACCAGCGGGAACAGCAGCACGATGATCACCCAGGCCACCTTGGGCAGGTAGCGGACCTCCTCCTCCGGGGCGGTCAGGCAGTCGATGAAGGCCCACACCCAGAAGGCGAGCGCGAGCAGGAAAGGCAGGTTCCTCAGCACGGCGGTGAACTCCCCCGGAAAGGTCGGCAGACGGGCCGGACAGGCTCCGGAAGGGGACCCTGTTGGCGGGGCCAGGTTAGTCCGTGCCGGATACTGGCTGGCATGGCATACGACGATCTCCGTTCGTTTCTGAGGGCCCTGGAGCGAGAGGGCGACCTCAAGCGGATCAAGGCAGAGGTGGACCCGTACCTGGAGGTCGGGGAGATCGTCGACCGGGTGCAGAAGGCGAAGGGCCCGGCGCTGCTGTTCGAGAACGTCAAGGGCGCCTCGATGCCGCTGGCGATGAACGTCTTCGGCACCGAGCGGCGCCTCGCCAAGGCGCTCGGCCTGAAGTCCCCGGACGAGATCTCGGAGAAGATCGGCGGCCTGCTCAAGCCCGAGCTGCCGAACGGCTTCACCGGCATCCGCGAGGCCTTCGGCAAGCTGGCCTCGATGACGCACGTCCCGCCGAAGAAGGTGAAGTCCGGCGAGGCACCCGTCCAGGAGGTGGTGCTCACCGGCGACGACGTCGACCTGGACCGGCTGCCCGCCCTGTTCACCTGGCCGCAGGACGGCGGTTCCTTCTTCAACCTGGGCCTGACCCACACCAAGGACCCGGACACCGGGGTGCGCAACCTCGGCCTCTACCGCCTCCAGCGGCACGACCGGCGCACCATCGGCATGCACTGGCAGATCCACAAGGACAGCCGCAACCACGCCGCGGTCGCCGCCAAGCGGGGCGAGAAGCTCCCGGTGGCGATCGCCTTCGGCTGCCCGCCGGCCGTCACCTACGCGGCCACCGCGCCGCTGCCGGGCGACATCGACGAGTACCTGTTCGCCGGCTTCGTGGCCGGGGAGCGCACCCGGATGGTCGACTGCAAGACCGTCCCGCTCCAGGTGCCCGCCGACGCCGAGGTGGTGCTGGAGGGCTGGCTGGAGCCCGGCAAGATGCTGCCGGAGGGCCCGTTCGGCGACCACACCGGCTTCTACACGCCGCAGGAGCCGTTCCCGGCCCTGACCATCGACTGCGTGACCATGCGGCGGCGCCCGCTGCTCCAGTCCATCGTGGTCGGCCGCCCGCCGACCGAGGACGGCCCGCTGGGCAAGTTCACCGAGCGGTTCTTCCTGCCGCTGCTGAAGGTGATCATCCCGGACATCGTCGACTACGACCTGCCCGAGGCCGGCGGCTTCCACAACTGCGTGATCGTCTCGATCGACAAGAAGTACCCCAAGCACGCCCAGAAGGTGATGCACGCGATCTGGGGCGCCCACATGATGTCGCTGACCAAGCTGATCATCGTGGTCGACTCCGACTGCGACGTGCACGACTACCACGAGGTCGCCTGGCGGGCGCTCGGCAACGTCGACTACAGCCGCGACCTGTCCGTGGTCGAGGGCCCGGTCGACCACCTGGACCACGCCTCCTACCAGCAGTTCTGGGGCGGCAAGGCGGGCATCGACGCCACCCGTAAGCTGCCCGAGGAGGGCTACACCCGCGACGGCGGCTGGCCCGAGATGGTCGCCTCCGACCCGGCCACGGCCGAGCTGGTGACCAAGCGCTGGAAGGAATACGGACTGTGACCACGGCGGCCGTCCCGGCCAATCCGAACAAGGCCAAGGCCTTCCTGCGGCTGGTGATGATCGAGCACTCGGTCTTCGCCCTGCCGTTCGCTTACATCGCCGCGCTCACCGCGATGTACGAGCGCTACGGCGAGATCCGCTGGGGCGTCCTGCTCCTGGTCACCGTCTGCATGGTCGGCCTGCGGACCTTCGCGATGGCCGCGAACCGGATCATCGACCGCGAGATCGACTCCCGCAACCCCCGTACCGCGGGCCGCGAGCTGGTCACCGGCGCGGTCTCGCTGCGCACCGCCTACCTGGGCTCGGCCATCGCGCTGGTGGTCTTCCTCGGTGCGGCCGCCCTGCTCAACCCGCTCTGCCTGCTGCTCGCGCCGGTCGCCGTGGTGCCGATGGTGGTCTACCCGTACGGCAAGCGGTTCACCGACTTCCCGCACGCCATCCTCGGCCTCGCCCAGGCGATCGGCCCGGTCGGCGCCTGGCTGGCCGTCACCGGCTCCTGGTCCTGGGACGCCGTGGTGCTGGGCCTCGCGGTCGGCATCTGGATCGGCGGCTTCGACCTGATCTTCGGCTGCCAGGACGTCGCCGCCGACCGCGCCGAGGGCGTCCGTTCGGTGCCCGCCCGCTTCGGCATCCCGGCGGCCCTGTACGGCGCCCGCGCCTGCCACGCCGTCACCACCGGCCTGCTGGTCTGGTACGGCCTGCTCACCGACGCCGGCCCGGCCTTCTGGGCCGGCCTCGCCGTGGTCGCCGCCGCCTTCGTCTACGAGCACTCCATCGTCAAGCCCGGCGACCTCTCCCGCCTCAACCGGGCCTTCTTCACCACCAACGGCTTCGTCGGCATCTCCCTGTTCGCCTTCACCCTGGTCGACCTGGTCATCCGCGGCCTCGGCCGCTGACCACCGCGCCCGTCGCCCGCCCGGCCCACCGCCGGGACACGCGGCGGGCGCGGTGCTGTCGGGCGGCGACAGGGCACGGGATCCTGGGACGAGAGTCAGCCGTCCGCTGTGAGGGAGTGTCCACCGATGATCGGCAAGCTGCAGTGCGTGGTGCTGGACTGTCACTACCCGGCGGGTCTGGCCCATTTCTACGCCGGGCTGCTCGGCGGCGAGGTGGACCGGCCGGATCCGCGGTGGGCGCTGGACGAGGAGTGGTCGACGGTGCACGCGCCCGGCGGGCTGGTGCTGGCCTTCCAGCGGGTGGAGGACTTCCGGCCGCCGATGTGGCCGGACCCGGCGCACCCGCAGCAGCTGCACCTGGACATCGAGGTGGCCGACCTGGACGAGGCCGAGGCCAAGGTGGTCGCGCTCGGCGGGGTGCACAAGCTCAGCGAGGACTCCTGGCGGGTCTACACCGACCCGGCCGGGCACCCGTTCTGCCTGGTCCGGCACGCGGCCTGAGCCGCGGGGCGGGCCCGGGCGCTCAGTCCAGGACCAGGGTGTCCCCGATCCGGAGCCGTCCCGGGCGGGTGACGGTGGCCAGGGCGTCGAGCCGGCCGTCGTGGGCGTTGGTGATGGCCTTGAGGATCTCCGGGGCGTGCGGCAGCCCGGGCTGGGCGCTGCCGCTCATCGCGCAGCGCCCGCTGGAGCGGACGAACGCCAGCCGGACGCCCCGCCGCACCCCGCCGGCGCGGCCGAACCAGCCGTCCTCGGCGAACGCGGGGGTGCCGGGCGGTGTCCGCAACAGGATGTTGGGGCGGAAGCGCCGCTCGTCCACCACCGCCGTGGGCACGGCCGCCCTAACCCAGTCCAGGGTGGCGGTGGTGAGCACGCTGACCGGCAGCTGGTCGAAGTGCGGGACGCCGTCCTCCCGGGCGAGGCCGACGTCGTCGCGTTCCAGGTAGGCGCGGAGGAAGGCGACCGGGTCGGCGACCGGGCTGCCGAGCGGGTCGAACAGCTCGGGGGCGTCGATCCGGCTGCCGAGCCGGGAGCTGAGCCGCAGCAGGCCGTCCATCCGGCGCAGCCGCCGGGTGTTCTTCCCGGAGCCGAGCCGGCCGGCGCCGTCCCGGACGGCGTAGATCCGGTCCCCGGCCAGCCCGCGTCCGTCCACCTCGACGACGTCGAGCGGCTCGCCGCCGGTGGACTTCACCGGGTACCGCCAGAGCCGCTCCACGACTCCGATGATCTCTGCCATGGCGGGAGCCTATCGGCGCCGCCGGTTATGGTCTAGACCAACTCAAGACGCTCTGGCGGCAAGCCCGTTGGCGCACCACCGCCCCCGCCGGGCCGCGCTCACCCCAGCCGGGCCACCGCCCGGACCGGAGCGCCGTCGGCCGCCACCAGCCGCAGCGGGAACAGCGACACCTCCACCGCCCGCCCCGCGGCCTGGGCCGCCAGCAGCGGGGCCAGGTCGGTGAGGTTCTCGGCGATCACCGCGCCGCCCTCGGGCCCGAGCAGCACCCGGTGCGCCGCCAGTGTCGGCTCCTCGGGCGCCGGGTCGTGCTCGTCGGCCAGCTGCTCCAGCAGCGCGGCCACCGCCGGGTCGGCCGGGCCCGGGTCCGGCGTCGGGTCGACGGACAGCGCGTCCACCCCGACCGTACGGATGCCCGCGGCGACGATCGCGTCGGCGGCCTCCGCGGTCAGGTACGGGTGCGCCAGGTAGCGGTCGGTGCCCCAGTGGCGCGGCCAGCCGGTGGCCAGCAGGAGGACGGTGCCGGGCCCCGCCAGCGCCAGCGCGGGCGCCAGCAGCTGCGGTGTCACCGGCGCCCGGGGGGCCAGTCCGCGCAGGTCGGCCACGACGGCCGGACCGGTGAACAGCTCCAGCGGCAGCCCGTCCAGGGTGGGCCAGGTGAGGTCCACGTGGTACGGCGCGTCCACGTGCGTGCCGGTCTGCGAACCGAGGTGCAGGCCGAGCACGTTCACCCCCTCGTCGGCCGAGGTGAGGGCGGGCCGCAGCACCACCTCCGGGTCCCCGGGGTAGACGGGCATCCCCGTGGTGACCGGATGCGTGAGATCGATCAGCGTCGACGCCATGCCCCCCATCCTCCCGCAGCCCCGGGCCCGGGCCCCTCGACGGGGGCGCCCCGGCCGGCACGCCCTAGGGTGCGAGGTATGAACGATCAGCAGGTGCGCAGGCCGTGGGTGGTAGGGGTGTCGGGCGCGTCGGGCACGCCGTACGCGGCCTCGGTGATCCGGGGGCTGCTGGCGGCGGGTGAGGCGGTGGACCTGGTGGTCAGCCGCGCGGCCCGGCTCACCATCCTGGACGAGACCGGCATCTCCTTCCGCGACGCCCACTGGCGGGACGACCTGGCGGCCTGGACCGGTGTCGAGGACCTCTCCGGCGTCCGCCACTGGCCGGCCGGTGACTTCGCGGCCGGCCCCTCCAGCGGCTCCTACCCGGCCAAGGGGATGCTGGTGGTCCCCGCGACCACCGGCGCGGTGGCCGGGATCGCGCTGGGCCTGTCCAAGGACCTGCTCCAGCGCGTCGCCAGCGTGACCCTGAAGGAGCGCCGGCCGCTGGTGGTGTGCCTGCGCGAGACCCCCCTCAATGGGGTGACGCTGAAGCACCTCGTCGAGCTGGACGCCCAGGGAGCGGTGGTGCTGCCCGCCTCGCCGGGGTTCTACGCGGGCGGCTCCACCGCCCGTGAGCTGGTGGACTTCGTGGCCGGCCGGGTGCTGGACGCGGTGGGTGTGCCGCACGCGCTGTACCGCCGTTGGGAGGGTGAACTGGGCGGGGCGGTGAAGGCACCGGGGCGGGCCGGGTGAGAGTCCGGTGAACGGGAGAGTATGTTCTTTGCGATATCCGGGTCGATCCGCGTGTAACGCCTTTGATTTCGGATAATGATCAGTGGGTCTGGAGAGGTTCGGAAGGACGCGGGCAGGCATATGGACTCAGTGGACAGACAGCTCATCCAGGCGCTCCGGGAGAACGGCCGCGCCTCGTACGCCGAGCTCGGCCGGCTGGTCGGCCTGTCCGGCCCCAGCGTGACCGACCGGATCAACCGGCTGGAGCAGGCCGGTGTGATCACCGGCTACCGGGCGACCGTCAACCCGGCCTCGCTGGGCTACGGCGTGACCGCCCTGATCGGTCTTCAGCTGACCGACGCCGCCGACCACGAGGACGTGGCGCACCGGCTCAAGGACCTCCCCGAGGTCGAGGACTGCTGGTTCATCGCGGGCGACGACTCGTACATGCTCAAGGTCAGGGTCCCGGACGTGGAGGGACTGGAGTCGGTGGTCAAGCGGATCTCCGGCACCAAGGGTGTGGCCCGCACCAGGACCACGGTGGTCCTCTCCACCAAGTGGGAGAACCGGGTGAGCGAACTGCCGCTGACGGACATGGGGGAGTGACGTCGATGCCACTGGTCGGACTGGAGGAGCTGCGCGCCGCGCAGCAGCGCATCGCCGGGGTGGCCGTACGGACCCCGCTGCTGCCGTGCCCGTGGGCCGCGGAAGGTACCCGTGCGCTCTGGCTGAAGCCGGAGAGCCTCCAGCCCACCGGGGCGTTCAAGATCCGCGGTGCCTACAACCGCCTCGCCGCGCTGAGCGAGGCCGAGCGGGCCCGCGGTGTCGTCGCCCAGTCCAGTGGCAACCACGCGCAGGCGGTGGCGTACGCGGCCCGGATCCTCGGGATCAAGGCCGTCATCGTGATGCCCGACACCTCGCCGGCCGTCAAGGTCGACAACACCCGCTCGTTCGGTGCCGAGGTGGTCCTGGTGCCGCCCGGCGAGCGGGACACCCTGCCCGCCGAACTGGTCGAGCGGCACGGCTACGTCTGGGTGCCGCCGTACGACGACCCGTACATCATCGCCGGGCAGGGCACCGTCGGCCTGGAGATCGCCGAGGACGCCCCGGACGAGCTGGACACCGTGCTCGTCCCGGTCAGCGGCGGCGGTCTGATCTCCGGTACCGCGGCCGCCCTCAAGCTGGCCTGCCCGGGCGTCCGGGTGATCGGCGTCGAGCCGGAGCTGGCCGCCGACGCGCAGCAGAGCCTGCGCACCGGCCGGCACGCCGTCTGGCCGGTCGCGGACACCTACCGCACCCTCGCGGACGGGCTGCGCACCCCGTCCGTCGGCGTGCTGCCGTTCGAGCACCTGCAGGCGTACGTGGACGACATCGTGACGGTCACCGAGGACGAGATCCGCGCCACCGTGGCCCTCCTCGCCCGCCGCGGCCGCCTGGTCGCCGAGCCCTCGGGCGCCGTCGCCCCCGCCGCCTACTTCCACCGCGCCGGCGAGCTCGAGGGCCGGGTCTTCGCCGCGGTCGTCAGCGGCGGCAACCTCGACCCGGCGCTGCTGTCCGAACTCCTCGCCGGGTAGCGGCGGCCGCCGTCCGCCGGGGTGGTGCGGCCCGGTTGCCGGGCCCGGCGGGCGCTAGGCGTAGTCTCGGTTCCGGCATTGATTCGAAGTCGGAGGAGGCGGAGCGCCGCATGGACGCAGGGCTCAAGCGCGAGCTGGAGGCGAAGGTCTACGCGGGTGAGCGGCTGACCCGCGAGGACGGCATCGCGCTCTACGAGAGCGACGACCTGGCCTGGCTGGGCGGTCTCGCGCACCACGTGCGGACGCGCAAGAACGGTGACGTGGTCCACTTCAACGTCAACCGTCACCTCAACATGACCAACGTCTGCGCGGCCTCCTGCGCGTACTGCTCGTTCCAGCGCAAGCCGGGCGAGAAGGACGCCTACACGATGCGGATCGAGGAGGCGGTCAAGCTCGCGAAGGCGATGGAGGTCGACTCCCTCACCGAGCTGCACATCGTCAACGGCCTGCACCCGACGCTGCCCTGGCGCTACTACCCGCGCTCCCTGCGCGAGCTGAAGGCCGCGCTGCCCAACGTCTCGCTCAAGGCGTTCACCGCCACCGAGATCCACTGGTTCGAGCGGATCAGCGGCCTGAGCGCCTCCGAGATCCTGGACGAGCTGATCGACGCCGGTCTGGAGTCGCTGACCGGCGGCGGCGCCGAGATCTTCGACTGGGAGGTCCGGCAGCACATCGTCGACCACGAGACCCACTGGGAGGACTGGTCGCGGATCCACCGCCTGGCGCACGAGAAGGGCCTCAAGACCCCGTGCACCATGCTGTACGGGCACATCGAGGAGCCCCGCCACCGGGTGGACCACGTGCTGCGGCTGCGTGAGCTGCAGGACGAGACCGGCGGGTTCCAGGTCTTCATCCCGCTGCGCTACCAGCACGACTTCCACGACTCCAAGGACGGCATCGTCCGCAACAAGCTGATGGACCGTACCGAGATGGCGACCGGCGCCGAGGCGCTGAAGACCTTCGCGGTCTCCCGGCTGCTGTTCGACAACGTGCCGCACGTCAAGGTCTTCTGGGTGATGCACGGCGTCACCACCGCCCAGCTGGCGCTCAGCCACGGCGCGGACGACATGGACGGCTCGGTGGTCGAGTACAAGATCACGCACGACGCGGACAACTTCGGCACGCCGAACAAGCTCGGCCGTGACGACCTGCTGGACCTGATCCGCGACGCCGGCTTCCGCCCGGTGGAGCGCAACACCCGCTACGAGGTCATCCGCGAGTACGACGGCCCGGACCTGCAGCGCCGTGAGACCCCGCAGGCGATGCGCCTCTGACCAGGCGTCCCCGGCCCGCCGCCCGTGCCCCCGAGGGGCCGGGCGGCGGACGTCATGGACCGGCCCGGACGGGCCCGTTCATGAAAGGGAGCGCGTATGCTCACAGGCTCACCACACGCCACGGGTTCCGCTCCGCCCCGAGGCTTGGAAGGATCGTCAGCATGTCCGGTTCCTACCGTGCCCAAGCGCCGTACCCCCAGGCCGCCCCGGCGGCACCGTACGGCGGCGGGCCGGTGCCGGGCCACCCGGCCGGGCCGCAGGACCCGTGGGCCGGGCAGCACCAGTACCGGGCCCAGGATCCGTACCAGCAGCCGTACGACCCCTACCAGGGCCACCCGCAGGCCGGCGGGTACGACGGACATCAGGGCGGGTACCGGACCGGGCAGCAGCAGTACCAGGAGCCCCACCCGGCGTACCAGCCGACGCAGTCCTTCCAGCAGTACCCGGCCGAGCCGGCCGGCGACCTGTACGCCGAGGACCCGTACGCCGAGGACCTCTATGCCGAGGACCTGTACGCCGAGGACCTGTACGACGCCGAGCCCTTCGAGGCCGCACCCCCCGCGCCCGTACCGCCCGTCTCCCCGGCGCCCGCTCCCCTGACCGCCGGGCGGCGGGCCGCCGTTCCGGAGGGGGCCGAGGACCGCTCGCGCGGCCACCGGCGCAAGCCGAAGGCCAAGCGCCGCGGCGGGCGGGCGACGGTGGGCGCGGCGGTGGTCCTGGCGGCCGCGGCGGGCTGGTTCTCCGTCGGCCCCGGGCGCGGCCTGCCCGCGTCGATGGTCAGCGCCCTGGACCATCCCGAGCCGGACCAGGTCACGCCCCGGACCGACGACCCGGCCGCCGCCGCGGCCGCGAACCGCACCGAGGCGCCCGTCGCCGACCGCTCCACCCGGTCCGACACCGGCCTGGCCGCCATCGCCGGCCTCGGCCCGTCCTGGATGGCGAAGATACCCGCGCAGACCAACCAGCTGGTGCTGGTCTCGGGCCGCGGCAAGGACTCACCCGACTCCACCGTGACGATCTGGACCCGCACGCCCGGCGGCGGCTGGAAGCCCGGGACGAGCTGGCCCTCGCACAACGCCCTCAAGGGCTGGACGGCCTCGCACACCGAGGGCGACCTGCACAGCCCGGTCGGCCTGTTCTCGCTCAGCGACGCCGGCGGCCGCAAGCCCAACCCGGGCAGCGCCATGCCGTACAGCGAGGACGCGAACTTCGTGATGGGCGGCAAGGGCTTCAACGGGGAGCCGCTGGCCGGCTCGTTCGACTATGTGGTCGCGATCGACTACAACCGGGTGACCGGCCGCTCACCGCTGGACACCGCCAAGCCCGAGGGCAAGGCCAAGGGCGGCGGCGTGTGGCTGCACCTCGACCACGGCGGCCCCACCCACGGCTGCGTCTCGCTGACCGAGGACCACATGGTCGAGCTGATCAAGACGCTCGACCCGGCGGCCCATCCGATGATCGCGATGGGCGACGCGGACTCGCTGGCGGTCTGACCTGGGCGGTCGGGCGCCACCGCGGCCGGCCCGCTGTGCCAAGGGGTGTTGTCCGGCCCCTACAGCATCCGCCGCCGGATCCTGTCTGAGGGCGTCACCGCCCGACTCGCCGGTAACCGGGTTGAGTTGCGGTATGACCGCCTCTCGTATCGTTTCGCTCGGCCACTACCAGCCGCCCAAGGTCCTCACCAACGACGACCTGGCGAAGCTGGTCGACACCGACGACGAGTGGATCCGCTCCCGGGTGGGCATCCGCACCCGGCACATCGCGGTCGACGAGACCCTGGTCGACCTGGCCACCGAGGCCGCCCAGAAGGCCCTGGCCGGCAGCGGCTTCCAGGCCGCCGAGATCGACCTGGTGGTGGTCGCCACCTGCACCGCCGTGGAGCGCAGCCCCAACACCGCCGCCGCGGTCGCCGCCCGGCTCGGGGTGCCCTCCCCGGCCGCGTACGACATCAACACGGTCTGCTCGGGCTTCTCGTACGCGCTGGCCACCGCCGACCACGCGATCCGGGCCGGTTCGGCCACCCGGGCGCTGGTGATCGGCGCGGAGCGGATGTCGGACACCATCGACTGGACCGACCGCTCGACCTGCGTGATCTTCGGCGACGGGGCCGGTGCGGCCGTGGTCGAGGCGGTGCCGGACGAGCAGTCCGGGATCGGGCCGGTGGTCTGGGGCTCGACCCCGGAGAAGGGCGACGCCGTGGTGATCACCGGCTGGGACCCGACCATCAGCCAGCAGGGCCAGGCCGTGTTCCGCTGGGCGACCACCGCCATCGCCCCGCTGGCCCGGGAGACCTGCCGCAAGGCCGGGCTGGAGCCGTCCGAGCTCAAGGGCTTCGTCGCGCACCAGGCGAACCTGCGGATCATCGACGCCATCGCGGCCAAGCTCGGCGCGCCGGACGCCGTGGTGGCGCGCGATGTGGTGGACTCGGGCAACACCTCGGCCGCCTCGATCCCGCTGGCACTGTCCAAGCTGGTCGAGCGGGGTGAGCTGGCCTCGGGCGACCCGGTGCTGCTGTTCGGCTTCGGCGGCGGTCTGGCGTACGCCGGCCAGGTGGTGCGCTGCCCGTAGCGCGCAGCCCCGTACACACGCCGGTGGGGCGGCCGGAATCGCTGGATTCCGGCCGCCCCACCGTGGTGCTGCGGCTCGTTGGTGCGCGTCACGGTACGTCGGCGGACCTCCCCCGAGGACACGGCCGCCGTCCGACACACCCCGGACAGGAGGCCGGGAGCTGCGCGCGGGATGGACGGGGTGGGTGGTGCGGTGGGGCGGACCTACTTGGGCGGCTTCTTTCCGGCCACGCCCAGGTAGACCTGGAGGGCCAGGTTGGGCTTGAGGTCCTTGACCTTGACGCCCCAGGAGGTGAACGCCTTCTGGTGCTCGGCCGCCGAGGCCAGCAGCGAGATCAGCGCGCCGGCGACCGCCGCCGGGTCGACCGACTTGTCGGTCTTGCCCTGATTCGCCTTCACCGCCTCGGAGAGCGGTCCGGCCACCGAGTTGAGGACTTTCATGCGGATCTTGAAGAACCGCTTGTCCCCCTCGGCTGCACCGAGAGTGACGACGCGCAGAATGGCGTCGTTCTTGCGCCAGAAGGCGAGGAATCCGTCCACCAGATCTTCCGAAGTGGCGTAGCCGGTCTTTCCCGCCCAGGACTTTCCATCGACGAGCTCTTTGAGCCCGGCGCTGTCCTCGGCCATTTCCTCTGCGATCTCGAGGACGGCGCCCTCGACATCCGGGAAGTACTGGTAGAAGGTCGCGGGGGAGGTACCCGCCATACGGGCGACGTCGATGACCTTGACGTCCCGATACGGCGACGTGCTGAGCATCTCGCGGAGGCAGTCGAGCAGCTTCTGCCGCGTCTCCTGTCCGCGTCGCCCGGCGACGCGACCGTCGACGGTGCGAACTTGTCCTGTCATGCCGTCAGCTTACCGTGGCGAGATCTTGGCGCGATTCGGTGATGCGACTATTACGCCGCCCGGGGGTGCTAAAGCGGGGGTGCCGAGGAGTGTACGCACGGAATTTCAACTGATCGCCGGGATGGTGTTGAAGCCCCCCCGTGCACTGATGACCCCACAGCGTGACGAAGGGTCTGCTGAGGGGAGGTCGGATGACCGACTGTGACCATCGGCGAACCGTCAGATGGTGCCGGCGGTGCTCCGGGGGCGGCCGGGGCGGCGGGCGGCGGGCATCCGCCGACGCGTCGAGGGCGGGGGAGATTGGATCCCGGGGGGTGCGCATTGGACAATCGGTCCGGCACCCCGACGGGTGGCGGCGGTAAGGGGAGGTGGCAACGGAGTGGACCAGCTGACGGCGCACGATCCGAGACGGATCGGGCCCTTCGAGGTGCTCGGGCGGCTCGGCGCGGGCGGGATGGGTCTGGTCTATCTGGCGCGGTCGGCGTCCGGCCGGAGGGTCGCCATCAAGACCGTGCGCGCCGAACTGGCCGAGGACGACCTGTTCCGGGTCCGGTTCGCCCGGGAGATCGCGGCGGCCAAGACGGTTGGCGGGTTCTACACCGCCGCCGTGGTCGACGCGGACGCGGACGCGGCGGTGCCCTGGCTGGCGACCGCCTACGTGCCCGCGCCCTCGCTGGAGGACCTGGTCAACGAGTGCGGCCCGCTGCCGGTGGACGCGGTCCGCTGGCTGACCGCCGGGATCGCCGAGGCGCTGCAGTCGATCCACCACGCCGGGCTGGTCCACCGCGACCTGAAGCCGTCCAACGTGCTGGTGGTCGAGGACGGCCCGCGGGTGATCGACTTCGGGATCGCGGCCGGGGTGTCCAACACCCGCCTCACCATGACCAACGTCGCGGTCGGCACCCCCGCCTACATGTCGCCCGAGCAGGCCCGCGACAGCCGCAGCGTCAAGGGCGCCAGCGACGTCTTCTCGCTCGGCTCGCTGATCGTCTTCTGTGCCACCGGCCACGCCCCGTACCGCGGCTCCAACCCGGTGGAGACGGTGTTCCAGCTGCTGCGCGACCAGCCGGACCTCTCCGGGCTGCCGCTGGAGCTGGTCGACCTGGTCCGGGCGTGCATGCGGCCCGCGCCCGAGCACCGGCCGACGCCCGCCCAGCTGCAGGCCGAGCTGGCCCCGCACCTGTTCTCCCGGGACGACGCCGCGGGCGAGGCCGGCGACTGGCTGCCGCCCGCCGCGCTGGACCTGATCGAGCGCAGGCGCAGCCGCCGCCCGGTGCCGCCCGCGCCGGTGCAGCCGCCGCCGGTGCCCTCGGCCCACCCGGTCCAGCCGCCGCCCGTCCTGCTGCCGCCGCCGGGCCGGCCGCCGACGCCGGTCCGCACGCCCGACCCCCGGACCGACGGCGGTTCGCTGGGCGGCGAGGCGGCCACCGAGAAGATCCGCGGCGGCCGGCCGCCGGGCGGCGGGGAGCCCGAGGTGCGGCTGCCGGGCGCCTCGGTGCGGATAGGGCCCGGGCCGCGCGCCGACCAGACCGGCAGCGTCGCCCCCGCCGTCCCGGCGACCGGCACGGACTGGGTCCGCCGGACCGGGGCCGCGCCCGTACCGCGTCCCGGGCAGCCGTCCCAGGGGGCGCCCGCCGCGCGCTGGCGGCCCTGGCGGTTCCGGATGTCCAACGACGTCTGGGGCACCCCGGTGGTCGCGGACGGCACGCTGTTCGTCTCCAGCTTCGAGGTGCACGCGCTCGACATCGCCTCCGGCGAGCGCCGCTACAAGACCCGGGACGTGGCCTGGGCGCTGGCCGTGGACTCGGGGCGGGTGCACGCGGCCGACGGCCCGCACCTGTACACCGTCGACGTCGCGGACGGCACCGAGCGCTGGCGCAGTTCGCTGGACGGCTGGATCTTCTCGCTGGACGCCGCCGACGGGGTGCTCTGCTGCGGGATCAGGGGCGGCGGGGTGCAGCTGCGTTCGGCGGCCAGCGGCGCCGAGCTGTGGCGGGCCGACGACGCCCAGCAGGACTACGAGAACCCGCAGTCCGGGCCGGCCCTGGTCGGCGGCGCCGCGTACTACCACGGCGCCGGCCGGCTGCGCTGCGTGGACCCGCGCGGGGGCGGGCTGCGCTGGTCCTTCCAGCTGGGCGAGGAGGTGCCCTCCCGCCCGGTCGGGCGCGCCGGGGTGGTGTACGCGACGGCGGGCACCCGGGTGCACGCGCTGGACGCGGCGACGGGTGCGGAGCGCTGGCGGTTCGACGCGCCGGTGGTGCTGTTCACCCCGCCCGCGGTGGACGACGGGGCGGTCTACGTCGCCGACTACCTGGGGACGCTGTACGCGCTGGACGCCGCCACCGGCCGGGAGCGCTGGCGCGGCCGGACCGCGCCCCGGCAGGGGGCCGAGCCGGTGGTGCTGGCCGACGACACCGCCCTGCTCGGCTCGGGCGACACGCTGTTCGCCTTCGACACCGCCTCGGGGCGGGAGCGCTGGCGCTACGCGGCGCGCGGCGAGATCGTCGGCCTGCCGGCGGTCGCCGACGGGCTGGTGCACCTCGGCAGCAAGGACCACTCGCTGCACACCGTGGACCTGGCCACCGGCCGGCTGCGCTGGGAGCTGGGCACCAAGGGCGAGCTGACCGGTTCCCCGGTGGCGGTCGGCGGCCGGGTCTTCGTCGGCAGCAAGGACCGCTGCGTTTACGCGCTCGACTCGTACTACGGGACGGCGGTGCCGTAGGCCCGGCGGTGGTGTCGGGCGGCGGCCCGGCCGGACGGGCGGGGGCCCGTCCGCGGGCTGCGGACGGGCCCCGGGCGCGGGGGCGGGTGGTCAGGCCCGGCGGGCCTGCGGGTGGCGGGCGCACCAGCCGTCCCAGGCGGAGGCGACCATCGACTCGACCTCGTGCCGGGCCGACCAGCCGAGCTCCTGGTGGATCAGGTCGGCGGCGGCCACCACCCGGGCCGGGTCGCCCGCCCTGCGCGGGGTGATCTCGGGGGTGGTGTCGTAGCCGGTGACCCGGCCGATCACGGCGAGCATCTCCTGGACCGACACGCCCTCGCCGCGGCCGATGTTGAGGGTCAGGTTGACCTGTCCGGCGGCGGCGTCGAGCCGCTTGACGGCGGCCACGTGGGCCGAGGCGATGTCCTCGACGTGGATGAAGTCGCGGACGCAGCTGCCGTCCGGGGTGGGGTAGTCGTCGCCGAAGACGAGCGGGGCGCGGCCGGCGGTCAGCCGCTCGAAGACCATCGGGACCAGGTTGGTGACGCCCTCGTCGGACAGCTCGGGGGAGGCCGCGCCGGCCACGTTGAAGTAGCGCAGCGACACGGTGGACAGGCCGTGCGCCTTGGCGGCGGCGTTGATCAGCCACTCGCCGACCAGCTTGGTCTCGCCGTACGGGTTGATCGGCGCGCAGGGGGTGTCCTCGGTGACCAGGTCGACGTCCGGCATCCCGTAGACGGCGGCCGAGGAGGAGAACAGCACCCGCCCGACGCCGGCTGCGACGGCCGCGTCCAGCACCACCCGCAGGCCCTCGACGTTCTCCTGGTAGTAGCGCAGCGGCTCGGCGACCGATTCGCCGACCTGCTTCTTGGCCGCGATGTGCAGCACGCCGGTGACGCCGTGCTCGCGGATCGCGCGGTCGACGGCGGCCCGGTCGAGGGTCGAGCCGACCACCAGCGGCACCCCGGCGGGCAGCCGCCCGGCGGCACCGCTGCTGAGATCGTCCAGGACGACGACCTGCTCGCCGGCCGCGGCCAGCTGCTGTGTGACATGCCCGCCGATGTAGCCGGCCCCGCCTGTGATCAACCAAGTCATGCACCGAATCCTATGGCGGCGCGCCGCCCCGATGAACCGGACATAAAGGTGAAATGCTGACAAAGGTCGGTCCGTTCGCGGCCCTTGAGGGGCCGGGAGCCCGCTGCCGACCGTGTACGCACGAACCGGAGGACGTCCAGGTGCGCCCCAAGAAGGTCCCGACCCGGCCGATCCCGGCCGGACCCCGCCCGACCGGCCCCAAGGCCCGGCTGCTGCCCGCCGTCCTGCTGACCCTGGCTGCCCTGGTGCTGACCGGCTGCTCCGGCGGCTCCTCGTCCTCGTCCGCCGCCGCGTCCTCCTCGGGGGCGCTGCCCTCCCCGTCCTCGTCCGCGGCCAACCAGCTGGAGAGCGACTACCAGCGGGTGATCGCGACCGTCCTGCCCTCGGTGGTCCAGATCACCGCCGGCGACAGCCTCGGCTCCGGCATCGTCT
>NZ_JBEZIR010000164.1:0-16895 GCF_040651175.1 Kitasatospora sp. NPDC048540 | reverse complement strand
GTCGTCCGAGTGCCGCTGGGCCGCCGTGTGCACCCGCGGATCGATCCGCAGCGACGGACAACCCGCCTGCGCCCGCTTGGCGTTGACCAGATCCAGGCCCCGACCACGCCGACCACGATGCCCACGACACCGAGGGTGCGCGCGGCGCTGTCGGAGGACGTGGACGCCGCCGAGCCCGCGGCGGCCGGCGGGGCGGCCCGGCCGGCGGTGCTCGCGGTCATGCCGTGGGTGTCGCCACCCTCGGCGGCGGCCTTGGTGAGGGTCAGGACGGGCGCGGGGTGCTCGGGTTCGGGCCGGCCGTCCTTGCTCTCCTCGATCCAGCGGACCACGGTGCCGTCGTCGTAGGTCTGCAGGGCCTTGAAGACGATCTTGTCGGTGTCGGTGGGCAGCGGGCCGAGCGAGACCGCGAAGTCCTGGAACTGGCCGGGCGCGATCTTCGCGTTCGCGTCGGCCGTCCAGGTGATCTTCGAGACCGCCTCCGTGATCTCGTCGCCGTCATCGGTCTTCAACGGCGTCGCGAGCTTGGTCTTCTCCGCGGTGGCGGTCCAGCCGGGCAGCGGCCGGGTCGCGACCGAGGCCACCGGGTGGTCGGCGGGCAGGGTCACCTCCAGCTTCGTGGTGGACGCGGTGTCGCTCTCGTCCGGGACACGGAAGGCGACGGCGGTGTACGCGCCCTGGGCGGCGGTGCCCGGCTGCACGGTCACGTGCGCGAACGCGGGAACCGCCGAGGCGAGCAGGGTCGCACCGGCCAGCACCGACGCGGCGGCCAGACGGCGGGAGAGGGTGGAACGCATGGGTGTGGTCTCCATCCGGGAGATCGGCACCACGCGGCCGCGCACCGACCGGGCAGGTCGGCACGCCGCCAGGGCGCGGTGCGGGAACGCTGACGGGGTTGTCCGGCGGCCGTCCCGGAAAGGGGTGCGGCCGCCTGCGGCAGCGCGAAGGCGGCGGGCGGAGCGCAGGCTCCGTCCGTGCCTAGGCGGTGACGACCCCCGGCGGTCCCCGGCGGAGCAGGCTGTGGCGCAGCAGCGCCGACCGGTGGTGCGGCGGGACGGTGTCGCGGCGGAGCCACGTGCGCACGAGTGGCGCCGCCGGCGGGACGGCGGTTCCGGTGAGGACGGCGAGGGTGCGCCGGACGCGCCGGCTCCAGTGGCGGGCCGCGGCCCGGACCGTCCGCGTGAGGTCGAGCAGCCGCCACAGCGCCACCTCGACCCGGTGCAGCAGCCAGCCCGTCGCGAGCGCGGCAGCGGCATGGCCGGCCAGCATGCCGGGCGACAGGCCGAGCACGCCCGCGTGGACGACGGCGGCCGTGTGATGCAGGTGCCCGGCATGGGGACCGGTCCCGGCCGACGGCACCGGGCCGGATCCCGTACGGCCGCCCGGTCGGTGGGCCCCCGCCGGCATGCCGGGCATGCCGGGCATGGAGGCGGGCGTGGGGAGCGGCGTGGTCATGGTGTGCCCGGTACGGAACAGCAGGTGCAGTCCGAGCTGCCCGGCCGCCACGCCTGCGGTGATCGCCGGCAGTGACCGGCGGCGGCCGGCCGCCACGCCCGCCGCGGCGCAGACCAGCAGCCAGCCCAGCGCGACCAGCGGCAGGCCCACCGCTGCCCCGCCCGCGGCGCCGTGCGCCGCTGCGGCCAGGGCCACGCTCACCGTGGCGAAGGCCGACGCCCGCACCAGCCGCACATCCAGTGCGGCCGTACGGCGAGCTGGCCCCGGGGCGACGGTGACGGTCATGGCCGCCACATCATGCCACCCGCCCGCCGCCGGCCGATCCCCCGGTTCCGAACCTCCAGGCGCCCTGCACGGGGTGGGCACACCGCCCGCGCATGCCGGTCCGTCAGGCTCCGGCGAGCAGGTCCGCCTCCTGCGTGGCGGACAGTCCGTGCCGCAGCGGCGGCTCGCCGCGCTCGCGGTCCCAGGCCAGTACGTCAGCGACGGTCACCGCCAACGGGGTTGCGGGCAGGCCGGCGGCGCGGGCGCGCGCGGGGCTCCGCTGCTGGGTCGGCCACATCGACTCGGGGCGGGTCAGCGGGAAGAACGGCGGCACCGCTCCGGCCGGCACCGGGACGATCTCGACCCGGCTGCCCGCGACCTGCGCGCAGGTGGTGATCAGCTCGGCCATCGTGGTCGGCTCGGCCGGGCCGACGGCGTGGAACGCGCCGGGCCTGTCGTCCTGCAGCAGTTGCACCACGAGGCGGGCCGCGTCGCGGGAGTCGACCACCTGAACGGGCTGTTCGGGGCTGCCCGGCAGGGCCACCCGGCCGCCGCGCGCGGCCCGGCGGACCCAGTACACGAGCCCGTCCTGCACGTCGTGCGGCCCGGCGACCTTTCCCAGCCGCACGATCGTCGCCCGTGCGCCGTACCGGGCCACCACGTCGTCCTCGCACGCCACCTTGCACGGCCCGTAGGTGTCCTCGTCCAGTTCCTCGGTGTCGCGCACCGGCGGGCGGCGGGGTGTGTCCTCGTCCGAGCCCGGCCCCACGCCCGTCTGCACGTAGACGGCCTGACTGGAGATGAACAGGTACCGGCCGACCCGGTCGCCGAGCGCCGCCATCGCCTGACCGACGTGGCGCGGCACGTACCCGCTGACGTCCACGACGGCGTCCCAACTGCCGCCCTGCAGCGCCGTGTAGTCCCCGGTGTCCCGGTCACCGATCAGCCGGGGCACGCCCGGGAACAGGTCCACGCCGGTTCTGCCCCGGCCGAACAGGGTCACCTCGACCCCCTGCCGCAGCGCGTCGTCAACGATCGCCCGGCCCACGAACGAGGTGCCGCCAAGTACGAGAAGTCGCATGGCGGTCGACAGTAACGGTGTCCGCCCGCCGCCTCCACCGGGATTCGGGAGCCCGGTACGGCTTCCGGGGCGGGCGCGGAACACCTTCCGCGCCCGCCCCGGCGGTCCCCGCCGGCCGTCAGCCGGCGAGTTCCTCCCGCAGCTTGCGGGCGGCGCCGACCAGGCTGTCCAGCGAGGCCCGGGTCTCGGTCCAACCGCGGGTCTTCAGGCCGCAGTCGGGGTTGACCCACAGCCGCTCGGCGGGGATCGCGGCGAGCCCGGCCCGCAGCAGCTCGAGGGCCTCGTCGGTGCCGGGCACCCGCGGGGAGTGGATGTCCCAGACGCCGGGCCCGACCTCGCGCGGGTAGCCGGCCCGGGCCAGCTCTCCGGCGACCTCCATGTGCGAACGGGTGGCCTCGAGCGAGATCACGTCCGCGTCGAGCTCGTCGATCGCGGTCATGATCGCGCCGAACTCGGCGTAGCACATGTGGGTGTGGATCTGGGTGTCGGCCCGCACCCCGGAAGTGGCCAGGCGGAACGACCCGGTGGCCCAGTCGAG
Source organism: Kitasatospora sp. NPDC048540 (assembly GCF_040651175.1). Taxonomy (NCBI): domain Bacteria; kingdom Bacillati; phylum Actinomycetota; class Actinomycetes; order Kitasatosporales; family Streptomycetaceae; genus Kitasatospora; species Kitasatospora sp. NPDC048540. Next base: position 13,560 of record NZ_JBEZIR010000164.1, on the reverse strand, counting down.
GTAGGCCGGGCGGTCCGCGGCGCGCAGCGGCAGTGTCTCGCGCAGGGCGGGCTCGTCGACCTGAACGACGGCCGCCCCCGCGGCCTCCAGGTCGTTCACCTCGTCGCGCAGGGCGAGGGCGACCTGGCGGGCGGTGTCGGCGAGCGGCTGGTCGTCGCGGACGAAGGACCAGGCGAGCATGGTGACCGGGCCGGTGAGCATGCCCTTGACCGGACGGTCGGTGAGGCTCTGCGCGTAGCGGAACCAGTCGACCGTCATGGGGTGCGGGCGGGAGATGTCTCCGGCCAGCACCGGCGGCCGCACGTACCGGGTGCCGTAGGACTGCACCCAGCCCTGCCGGGTGGCGAGGTAGCCGGTGAGCTGTTCGGCGAAGTACTGGACCATGTCGTTGCGCTCGGGCTCGCCGTGCACCAGGACGTCCAGGCCGGCCTGCTCCTGGAAGGCGATCACCTCGCGGACCTCGGCCTCCATCCGCTCCCGGTAGGCGCCGGCGTCGATCCGGCCGGCCGTCAGGTCGGCTCGGGCGCGGCGCAGTTCGGAGGTCTGCGGGAAGGAGCCGATGGTGGTGGTCGGCAGCAGCGGCAGTCCGAGCCGGGCGCGCTGGGCCGCGGTGCGCTCCGGGTACGCCTGGGCGCGGCGGGCGTCCTCGGCGGTGGTGGCGGCGGCGCGGGCGCGGACCGCCGGGTCACGGGTGATCGGGGAGGTGGCGCGGGAGGCGAGGTCGGCCCGGTTCGCGGCCAGGTCGGCGGTGATCGCGCCGGTGCCCTCGCGCAGGCCGCGGGCCAGCAGCGCGACCTCCTGCGCCTTCTGCTCGGCGAAGGCGAGCCAGCGCAGGATCTGCGGGTCGATGTCGCGCTCGGCGTCGGCGTCCAGCGGGACGTGCAGCAGCGAGCAGGACGTGGCGACGTCGACGGTGCCGGCGAGGCCGAGCAGGGTGGCCAGGGTGGCGAGTGACTTCTCCAGGTCGTTGATCCAGACGTTGCGGCCGTCCACCACGCCCGCGACCAGGCGCTTGCCGGGCAGTCCGCCGACCGCGGCGAGGTCGTCCAGGTTGCCGGCGGCCGGTCCGGTGAAGTCCAGTGCCAGGCCTTCGACCGGGGCCTTGGCCAGCACCGGCAGGGCCTCGCCGAGGCGGTCGAAGTAGCTGGCGACCAGCAGCTTCGGCCGGTCGGTGCGGGCTCCGAGCTCGCGGTAGGCGCGGGCGGCGGCGTTCAGTTCGGCCGGGGTGCGGTCCTGCACCAGCGCGGGCTCGTCCAGTTGCACCCACTCGGCGCCGGCGGCGCGCAGGTCGGCCAGCAGCTCGGCGTAGACGGGCAGCAGCCGGTCGAGCAGGGTGATCGGCAGGAAGTCGGCGGCGACGCCCGGGGCGGGCTTGGCGAGCAGCAGGTAGGTCACCGGGCCGACCAGCACCGGGCGGGCCTCGTGGCCGGCGGCGAGCGCCTCGCCCAGCTCCGCGACGGCCTTGGCGGAGTCGGCGGTGAAGGCGGTGTCGGGCCCGAGTTCGGGCACCAGGTAGTGGTAGTTGGTGTCGAACCACTTGGTCATCTCCAGGGGCGCGACGTCCTGGGTGCCGCGCGCCATGGCGAAGTAGCCGTCCAGCGGGTCGGCGTCGACCGCCGCGCGGTGGCGGGCCGGGATCGCGCCGACGGCGAGGGTGGTGTCCAGCACGTGGTCGTAGAGCGAGAAGTCGCCGGTGGGGACCTCCCGTACGCCCGCGTCGGCGAGCTGCTCCCAGTTCGCCCGGCGCAGGCCGGCCGCGGTGTCCCGGAGGGCGTCGGCGGTGACGGTGCCCTTCCAGTAGCCCTCGACGGCCTTCTTGAGTTCCCGGTCCCGGCCCTGGCGGGGGTAGCCGTACACGGTGGCGCGGGTGGCCGCGGCTGCGGACTTCGCTGTCAAGGGACTCTCCTTCGCGAGTCTGTGTCCTCAGGTACCCGGGGACGGGACGGGAGCGCGAAGGGATGACGAACAGGGCGGCGGCCCGCGCGTGCGCGTGCCTGCTCCGCCTGTTGTGGTCGCCGACCCGCCCTCGAGGTCACCGGGTGGCCGCCCGCGGATCGATCGCGGGCGGGCAGCGGGCAGGTCTTCGGACTCGCGGGCACACCCACCCTGTGAAGGGCGGGCACCTACTGGCCGTCGCTTCCCAGACCCTCCCGGGCCCAGTGCGTATGACGGCGGTCGTTCCCACTCACCGCTGCGGGGCAGTCCCGGATTCCCACCGGGTTCCCTCTTACGACACCCCGCCTGGCGGACGGGGCGAACCAGCTGCACCGGTCAGCCTATGCCCACTCCCCCGGCCCGGGGCCCGAATGTCACCCGATCGCCCACATGGTGAGACTCCGCACCCGCTCACCCTCGGCCGGCGGTTCCTCCTGGCCGGCGGTCTCGGGAACGTCGACGCCGGCGAGGACGTCCGCAACCTGCCCAGGGCCGAGGCCGGCCGTCTCGGGCACCCGCTGGTGGTGACCTCACGGCCCGCGCTGGTGGCGGCGCTCGCCGCGCAGCCACCGATCGCGCCGGCCTGACCGGCGTTCACGCCGTCGGCCACTGGGCGCCGGCCGGCGGGCCTCACCCCGGGCGGGGCGCCGTGCTCGTCAGAAGACCACCACCGAGCGCAGCACATCGCCGTTGTGCATGCGGGCGAAGGCGGCCTCGACGTCGGTCGGCGGGATGGTCTCGGTGACGAAGGCATCGAGGTCCAGGCGCCCCTGGAGGTAGAGGTCGATCAGCATGGGGAAGTCCCGCGAGGGCAGGCAGTCGCCGTACCAGGAGGACTTGAGCGCGCCGCCCCGGCCGAAGACGTCCAGCAGCGGCAGTTCCAGGGTCATCTCGCTGGTGGGCACGCCGACCAGGACGACGGTGCCGGCGAGGTCGCGCGCGTGGAAGGCCTGCCGGTAGGTCTCCGGGCGGCCGACGGCCTCGATGACGACGTCGGCGCCGCTGCCGCCGGTGAGCTCGCGGATGGCTGCCACGGCGTCGCGCTCACGGGAGTTGACGGTGTGGGTGGCGCCGAGCCTGCGCGCGGTGGTGAGCTTGCGGTCGTCGAGGTCGACGGCGATGATCCGGGCGGCCCCTGCCAGCCGGGAGCCCATGACGGCGGCGTGGCCGACTCCGCCGCAGCCGATGACGGCGACGCTGTCCCCCCGGGAGACCCCGCCGGTGTTGACGGCGGCGCCGAGGCCGGCCATGACGCCGCAGCCGAGCAGTCCGGCGGCGAGGGGCGAGGCGGCGGGGTCGACCTTGGTGCACTGGCCCGCCGCGACGAGTGTCTTCTCAGCGAAGGCGCCGATGCCGAGCGCCGGCGTGAGTTCGGTGCCGTCCGCCAGGGTCATCCGCTGCCCGGCGTTGCGGGTGTCGAAGCAGTACCAGGGGCGGCCGCGCCTGCAGGAGCGGCACTGTCCGCACACCGCACGCCAGTTCAGGATGACGAAGTCGCCGGGCGCGACCTCGGTCACCCCCTCGCCCACGGACTCCACGGTCCCGGCGGCCTCGTGGCCCAGCAGGAAGGGGAACTCGTCGCTGATCCCGCCGTCCCGGTAGTGCAGGTCGGTGTGGCAGACGCCGCAGGCCTCGACCTTGACCACCGCCTCACCGGGGCCCGGGTCGGGCACGGTCACCGTCTCGATCCTGACCGCCTCGCCCCTGCCTGCGGCGACGACACCTCTGACCTGCTGAGCCATGGAGCACAACCTTCTGCCGGGTGGAGGGGACGGTGGGGACACGCGTGGTGCTGTCACCCGCGGAGCCGGTCGGTGACCCAGGTGTGGAACGCGCCGATGTGGTGCTCGCTCGGCACCAGCACACCGCCGGTCCGGTAGGCGCGCGAGTCCATGGCGGGCTGGCAGCGCTCGCAGGCGTCGAAGTCCTGGACGTTGACGCGGTGGAACAGCTCCACCGAGCGGGACGTGTCGCGGCCGGCCTCGACCACGTCCCTGACGAAGAGCCAGTCGCACTCCACCACGGTGTGGTCGGCGGCGAGCGGGAACATCCGGTGCACGATGACGTGGTCGGGCACCAGGTTGATGAACACCTGCGGCTTGACCGTGATCGCGTAGTACTTGCGGTCCTGGTCCGCGGAGACGGTCGGGATCCGGTCCATGCCCGCACTTCCGTCGACGGTGAAGCCCTCGGCGTCCTCGGCGAACTCGGCGCCGTGGCCGACGTAGTACTGCGCCGCGTAGCCGCCGGCGAACTCCGGTAGCACCTCGGTCAGTTCGGGGTGGATGGTGGCGCAGTGGTAGCACTCCATGAAGTTCTCGACGATCAGCTTCCAGTTGGCCTTCACCTCGTAGCGGATCCGGCGGCCGACGGCGAGCCCCTCGGCCTGGTAGCGCTCGACCGCCTCGGGAGTGCCCAGGCGCTCGGTCGCCGCGCCGATCACGTCTGCCTCGAAGGACGGCGGCTCGTCGGCAAGGCACACCCACACGTAGCCGAGCCACTCGCGCACGTGCACCGGGACCAGGCCGTAGGTGGTGCGGTCGACGTCCGGCATGCTGGTGAGGTTGGGTGCGGCGACGAGCCGGCCGTCCAGGCCGTAGGTCCAGGCGTGGTAGGGGCATCGGAAGCTGCGCCTGACCTCGCCCTCCTCCTCGGTGCACAGCCGCGCGCCGCGGTGGCGGCAGATGTTGAGGAACGCCTTGACGCTCTCGTCCCGGGACCGGGTGATCAGCACGCTCTCCCGGCCGACCTGCACGGTCCGGAAGCTGCCGGGCTTGTCCAGGTCGCTGGCGCGTACGGCGCAGTACCACATCCGCTCGAAGATCTTCTCCTGTTCCAGCGCGAAGATCTGCGGGTCGGTGTAGGAGGAGCCCGGGAGAGTGGGGATCAGGCTCGGCGGGAGCTCGGTGGTCACAGCGGCAGGCCTTTCGTCAGGGGAACGCACGACCGGAGCGGGCGCCGCGCCGGGTCAGCGGCGGATGCGGGTCATCTTCGGGTCGAACAGCGGCTCCTCGGTGACGGTGGCGGGCAGCCGCCGGCCGAAGTACTCCACCTCCACCCTCCGGCCGGGAGCTGCGGCGGCGCGCGGGAGCCAGGCGTAGGCGATGGAGGCGCCGACGCTGTACCCGTATGCGGCGCTGGTGACGTATCCCGCGGGAGCGCCGTCCACGTACACCGGTTCCCGGCCCATGACGACGGCGTGTGGATCGTCCAACAGGAGGCACGCGAGCCTGCGCGGAGCCGTCTCCTCGGTCATCCCCAGCAGCGCGTCGCGGCCGAGGAAGTCCCCCTTGTCCATGCGCACGGCGAAGCCGAGCCCGGCCTCGTAGGGATTGTGCTCGGCGGTCAGGTCGGTGCCCCAGGAGCGGTAGCCCTTCTCCAGGCGCAGGCTGTTGAAGGCGCTGCGTCCGGCGGCGACGACGCCGAGCGGCTGACCGGCCTCCCACAGGGTGTCCCAGAGCTTCTGCCCGTTGTCGGCCGTGGTGTACAGCTCCCAGCCGAGTTCGCCGACGTAGGACAGCCGCATCGCGGTGACCGGGACGCAGCCCAGGTACGTCTGCTTCGCCTTGAAGTAGCCGAAGCCCCCGTGCGAGAAGTCCGCGTCGGTGAGCGGCTGGACCAGGTCGCGGGCGAGCGGGCCCCACAGGCCGATGCAGCAGGTGCCGGCGGTGATGTCGCGGATCTGGACCGAACCGTCCGGCGGGAGGTGGCGGGTGAGCCAGTCGAGGTCGAGGTTGCCGTTGGCGCCGATCTGCCAGCGTTCCCCGAGACCGTGGCCCCGGCCGAGCCGGGCCACCGTGAGGTCGCTGCGCACGCCGCCGGTCTCGTCCAGCAGCAGGGTGTAGGTGACGGAGCCGACCGGTCGCTCGAGCTGATTGGTCGTGAGGCGCTGCAGGAACGCCTGCGCGCCGGGGCCGGTGACCTCCAGGCGTTTGAGCGCCGTCATGTCGTACATCGCGACGCGCTCGCGGGTGGCCAGGGCCTCGGCACCCGCGATCGGGGACCAGTAGCGGGAGGCCCAGGCGCCGCGCCCGGGGATGCCGGCGACCTCGGGCAGATCCCGGTTGGCCGCGTACCAGTGCGGCCGCTCCCAGCCGGAGGCCTCCAGGAAGAAGGCGCCCAGCTCCCGCTGACGCGCGTGGAAGGGGCCGACCCGCAGCGGGCGCGGCTCCGCCATCGGCTGCAGCGGGTGGATGATGTCGTACACCTCGGCGAAGTTCTGGCAGCTGCGCCGGTGCACGTAGGCGGGGGCGAGCTGCCCCGGCTCGAAGCGGTTGAGATCGCACTCGTGCAGATCGGTGCGCGGGGTGCCCTCGACCAGCCACTGCGCCATCGCCTTCGCCACACCCGCGGAGTGGGTGACCCACACCGCCTCGGCGACCCAGAAGCCGCGCAGCTCGGGCGCCTCTCCCAGGAGGGGGAAGCCGTCGGTGGTGAACGAGAAGATGCCGTTGAAGCCCTCGTCCACCTCGGTCCGGGCGAGCGCGGGCAGCAGTTCCTGCGAGTCGGCCCAGGGCTGCTCGAAGTCCGTCCCGGTGAACGGCAGCACCGAGGGCATCAGGGGCCCACCGGGGGCGGACACCTCCCCGAGGTCGACGGGCATCGGGCGGTGGGCGTAGGAGCCGATGCCGATGCGGTCGCCGTGCTCGCGGTAGTAGAGGTCGCGGTCCTGGTGGCGCAGGATCGGCTTGGAGGCCTCCAGCTCCTCGGTGTTGTGGCCGGCCAGCTCCGGGACCGGGGTGGTCGTGGCGTACTGGTGGGCCATCGGGACGAGCGGGACGGTGAGGCCTGCCATCCGGCCGATCCTCGGCCCCCAGAACCCGGCGCAGGAGACGACCACGTCGGCGGGGAAGCCGCCCTGGTCGGTGACGACGGCGGTGACCCTGCCGTTCGCGGACTCGATCCCGGTGACGGTGTGGTGCGGCAGGAACCGCGCACCCCGCTCGATCGCACGCCGGGCCTGTGCCTCGCCTGCGCGCACCGCCTTGGCCAGGCCGTCGGTGGGCACGTGGAAGCCGCCCAGGATCCGGGCGCGGTCCAGCAGCGGGTGCAGGGCGGCGCACTGCTCGGGGTCGAGCAGTGCGCCCGGCACCCCCCAGGAGGTGGCCAGCCCGTGCTTGCGGTCGAGTTCGGCGAGCCGCTCGGGGGTGGTGGCCACCTCGAGTCCGCCGAGCTGCCGGAAGCACCACCGGCCGTCGAGGGTCAGGGCGGAGTACTTGCGGACGGTGTAGGAGGCGAACTCGGTCATGGTCTTGGAGGAGTTGGTCTGGAAGACCAGTCCCGGCGCGTGCGAGCTCGACCCTCCGGTGGCGAACAGGGGGCCCTGGTCCAGCACCGTGACGTCGGTCCAGCCGCGCGCGGTGAGCTCGTCGCTCAGCGCGCAGCCGACGATCCCGGCACCGACGATCACGACTCTGGGTTGAACTGTCAAAGCATCCGTCCCCTCGGAAGGTGGCTGCGGCGGGCTGAGCCAGACAGTACGAGTTGCACATTACGCACCTTCTTGCGCGATGAGAAACAGACTCGGGCCCGCATCACGAGCTGTCAAGACCCGCCGCCCGCACCGGCCGCACACGGTCCGGACGCCCTCCCTTGACAGGGGTAGGGGGCCCTTCCATACTCGCCGACTAGTTGCGCATGGGGACAGGCGTCTCGTATCGCGCAACTCACGAGAAAGGCGGCGCCCGTGCCCCCATCCCTCGACCCGGCCTGTCTGCTGATCGACGGCGTCTGGACGCCGGCCGAGGACGGCCGACAGCGAGCGGTCGTCAACCCCTTCGACGGCTCGACGCTGGCAACGGTCGCCGAAGCCTCCGAAGCCGACGCGGACCGTGCGGTGCGCGCCGCCCGGTCCGCCTTCGACGAGGGCTCCTGGGCCCGTGCCCCGGCCGCCCGTCGCGCCGGGGTGCTCACCGCCACGGCCGACGCGCTCCAGGCGCAGCGGGAGGAACTGGCCCGGCTGGAGACGCTCGACACCGGCAAGACCCTGACCGAGAGCCGCATGGACGTCGACGACGCCACCGCCGTCCTGCGCTACTACGCGGCACTGACGACCACCGACGCGGGCCGCACCATCGACACCGGGCGGCCCGACGCGATCAGCCGGGTGGTCCACGAGCCCGTGGGCGTCTGCGCGCTGATCACACCGTGGAACTACCCGCTGCTGCAGATCTCCTGGAAGCTCGCCCCCGCCCTGGCGGCCGGCAACACGGTGGTGGCCAAGCCCAGCGAGCTCACGCCGATGACCACGATCCGTCTCTTCCGGCTGCTCCAGGAGCAGTTGGAACGGGCCGGCGCACCGGGCGGAACGGCGAACCTGGTCCTGGGCGGCGGCGAGGTCGGCGCCGCGATCGCCCGGCACCCCGAGGTCGACCTGGTCTCCTTCACCGGCGGCCTGGCCACCGGCCGCTCGGTGATGCGGGCGGCGGCCGACACGGTCAAGCGGGTCGCCCTGGAACTCGGGGGCAAGAACCCCAACATCGTCTTCGCCGACGCCGACCTCGACGCGGCGGTCGACTTCGCCCTCACCGCCGCGTTCCTGCACTCCGGCCAGGTCTGCTCGGCCGGCTCACGGCTGCTGCTGCACCGCGGCCTGCACGCCGACTTCACCGCCGAGCTCGCCCGCCGCGCCGACCTCGTCCGGCTCGGCGGCGGACTCGACAAGGGCACCGAGACCGGCCCGCTGATCTCCGCCGAGCACCGCCGGAAGGTCGAACGCCTCGTCGCGGGCGCCCTCGCCGAGGGCGCGGTGCTCCGCGCCGGCGGCGGCCGGCCGGCCGAGCCCGAGCTCCAGGCGGGCTTCTTCCTGCGGCCCACCGTCCTCGACGGCTGTCACGCGGGCATGGCGGTGGTCCGCGAGGAGGTCTTCGGCCCCGTCCTGACCGTCGAGCTCTTCGACGACGAGGACGAGGTGGTGGCCCTGGCCAACGACACCCCGTACGGCCTGGCGGGCGCGGTGTGGACGCAGGACGCCGGCCGCGGCGAGCGGGTCGCGTCCCGGCTCCGCCTCGGCACCGTCTGGATCAACGACTACCACCCCTACGTGCCGCAGGCCGAATGGGGCGGGTTCAAGCAGTCCGGCACCGGTCGCGAACTCGGCCCGTCCGGCCTGCGCGAGTACCAGGAGTCCAAGCACATCTGGCGCACCGTCTCCCCCGCCGCCCAGCACTGGTTCGCCGGCTGACGAGGCATCGTTCCCTTCCCCCGGTCCCCACGTCCGCACCTCCCGACTCCACCCGGTCCGCACAGCAAGCACGTCCCCCAGTCCCCTTGCCTGCCACTGGAGCGACCATGAGCAACCCGGGAACCACCGGAACCACCAGGCCACCGGCCACCGACGACGCCACCGACCTCGCACGCTTCGGCTACAAGCAGGAACTGGAACGCTCCCTCGGTTCCTTCTCCAGCTTCGCCGCGGGCTTCAGCTACATCTCGATCATGACCGGCGTGTTCCAGCTCTTCGGCTTCGGCTTCGCCTCCGGCGGCCCGGCCTTCGTCTGGAGCTGGCCGCTGGTCTTCATCGGCCAGGGGGCCGTCGCCCTCTGCTTCGCCGAGATGGCCGGCCAGTTCCCGCTGGCCGGTGGCGTCTACCAGTGGTCCAAACAGATCGCGCGACCGGTCACCTCGTGGATGGCCGGCTGGATCATGACGATCGGCGCGATCGTCACCGCGGCCGCGGTCGCCGTCGCGTACCAGATCATCCTTCCGCAGGTCTCACTGGCCTTCCAGATCGTCGGCGGCGCCGACGACGCCGGCGTGACCAGCACGGCGAACGGCGCCAAGAACGCGATCCTGCTCGCCCTGGGCCTGGTCGTGTTCACCACGGTCGTCAACATCGTGGGCGTCCGCCTGATGGCGAAGATCAACAACCTCGGCGTCGCCGTCGAACTGATCGGCGTCACCCTGCTCATCGTCATGCTGGCCGTGCACATCAAGCGCGGACCGCAGGTCGTGCTGCACACCGCCGGCACCGGGGACGGGCACTCCTGGGGCTACCTCGGCGCCTTCCTGGTGGCCTCGATCATGAGCGCGTACGTCTTCTACGGCTTCGACACCGCCGGCTCGCTCGCCGAGGAGACCAGGGAGCCGCGTCGCCACGCGCCCCGCGCCATCCTCCGCGCCATCACCGCCGCCTTCCTGGCGGGCGGACTGCTCATGCTCGTCGGCATGATGGCGGTCGGCGACATCGACGCCAAGGAGCTCGGCACGCTCGGCATGCCCTACCTGATCAAGTCCACCCTCGGCACCGGCCTGGGCGACGCCTTCCTGGTCTGCTCGGCGGTCGCCATCACGGTCTGCTGCCTCGCCGTGCAGACCGCCGCCATCCGGCTGCTGTTCTCCATGGCCCGCGACGGGCGACTCCCCTTCGGCGCCGCCCTGGCCAGGGTCTCCCCCAGGTCCAGTACCCCGGTCGCACCGGCCGTCGTCACCGGCGTGCTGACCATCGCCCTGCTGCTCGTCAACATCGGCAACCAGCGGGTCTTCTACATCCTCACCTCGGTCGCCATCATCCTCTTCTACATCCCCTATCTGCTGGTCACCGCCCCGATGCTGCTCCGCCGCCTGCGGGGCCGGTGGCCGCGGGAGGAGCAGGGCCCCTTCTTCACCATGGGCCGCTGGGGTGTGGTCGTGAACGTCGTGGCCGTCGTCTACGGCGTGGCGATGACCGTCAACCTGGCGTGGCCGCGAACCGCCATCTACGGCGACGACCAGTGGTACTACACGTGGGGCGCCGTCGTCTTCACCGCGGTGATCTCAGCCGTCGGCGGTCTGCTGTACCTGCGGTACCGGAGCCACCACGGCGCGCCGCAGGGCGCCGCAGCCACCGAACCGGTGGCCGACGACGGCCTCGCGGGCGAGGCCTGACCCTCCGTCAACCCGTGCGAGGAGGCGGAACGGGACGCCGGGAACACCCTGCGCCCCGTTCCGAAGCCGCACCACGGCCGGTCACTGCGGGCGAAGGTGGCCCAGTCGGGCCGAGACCTCGTCCGCCGCGGACCGGACAGCGGCGGACACCTCGGGGATGCGGTGCTCGGTCAGCCGGAAGGACGGTCCGGAGGCGCTGATCGCCGCCACCACCTGCCCGTTGGATGCGAACACGGGTGCCGCTACGGCGTTGAGTCCCGGCTCCAACTCCTCGATGCAGCAGGCGAAGCCGTCCGTGACGGCCTCCTTCAGCTGCGCCAGCAGGGCGCCGGGGTCGGTCACGGTCCGCGGGGTGTAGCGCTCCAAGGGGGCGGCCAGCCTCGCCTTCAGCGCCTCCTCGGACAGGTACGCCAGGAGCACCTTCCCGCTGGAGGTCGCGTGCAGCGGCGTGCGCTGACCGACCCAGTTGTGCGTGGTCAGAGCCGACGGGCCGAACACCTGGTCGATGTTGACGGCCTCGCCGCCGTCGAGGATCGCCACGTTGATGGTCTCCGCGACCTGGACGGCCAGCCGCTCGCAGACCGGACGGCTCTGCTGGGACAGGTCCATCCGGACCGTGGCGGCACCGGCGAGCCGGACCAGCCCCAGGCCCAGGCGGTACTTCCCGCGCTCCCCCGGCTGCTCGACGAGGCCGCGCATCTCCAGGGCGGCGGCGAGGCGGAAGGCCGTCGACTTGTGCACACCGAGCTCCACCGCGAGTTCGGTGACACCCGTCTCCCCGCGGCGGGCGAGGATCTCCAGGATGGTCACCGCCCGGTCGACGGACTGCACAGGTGACTCCGTCTGCCGCGAGGTGCCCGGCCCCCCGGGGGGCCCGCCGTTCACACTGTTGCTCATAACGCAACATTATGCACATCATCCGGCCGACGGCATTCGCCCCCTTGACAAGCCCTTGGCGGCTCGGAAGCATGTTGCGTAATCCGAATCGTGTTGTGTAATACGATACACGCCGAGCGGGTTCGAGGATCCGAAGCTGGAGGTTCCCATGATCACGGTGTGCCGGATCGACGAACTGCCGCCCGGCGAAGCGCTCCGGGTGACCGAGGGCGTACCGGCGCCGGTCGCCGTGTTCAACTCCGACGGGACCTTCTACGCCGTCGACGACACCTGCACCCACCAGGACGCCTCACTCGCCGACGGCTGGCTGGAGGGCTGTTTCGTCGAATGCCCCCTGCACGCGGCCTCCTTCGACCTCCGCACCGGCCGGCCCACGTGCCCGCCGGCCAGGCTGCCGCTCCGGACCCACCGGGTCACCGTGGAGGACGGATGCGTCGTCCTCCACGTCACGGTCGGCGAGCCGGCGTGAGGTCCATCGCCGTGGTCGGCGGCTCGCTGGCCGGCCTGAACACGGTCCGCGCGCTCCGCGCCGAGGGCTACGACGGCTCGATCACCGTCATCGGCGAGGAACGCCACCAGCCGTACGACCGGCCGCCGCTGTCCAAGGCCTTCCTCAGGGGCGACCTGGACGCCGACGCGCTGGCGCTCGGCAGCCCGGACGAGTACGCGGATCTCGGCGCACGGTGGCTGCTCGGCGAGCGGGCGGTCCGGCTGGAGCCCGCGGCCCGCGCCGTCACCCTGACCGGCGGCCGGGAACTGCACGCCGACGCCGTCGTGATCGCCACCGGCGCCCACCCCCGCACGATCGCGGGCGCAGCCGGGCTGGCCGGCGTCCACACGCTGCGCACCCTGGACGACGCGGTGGCACTGCGCGCGGACCTGCGGGCGGGGCGGCCCTGCGTCGTCGTGGTCGGCGCGGGCTTCGTCGGCGCCGAGGTCGCCTCCACGGCCCGTGCGCTGGGCCTGGACGTCACCGTCGTCGAGGCCGCCGAGGTGCCGCTGGAACGGGTTCTCGGGCGCGCCATGGGCCTGGCCTGTGCCTCGCTCCACGCGGAGCACGGGGTGCGCCTGCTGTGCGGCACCGGCGTCGCGGGCCTCACCGGCGAAGACCGGGTCACGGGTGTGCGGCTGACGGACGGGCGGCTGCTGCCGGCCGACGTGGTCGTGGTCGGCGTCGGGGTGCGGCCGGCGACGGACTGGCTGGCCGGATCGGGGGTCGCAGTGGACGACGGGGTCGTGTGCGACGCCGGTTGCGCGACGAACATCGCCGGCGTGGTCGCCGTGGGCGATGTCGCCCGCTGCCCCAACCCGTTCACCGGCCGCTCCGGCCGCATCGAGCACTGGAGCAACGCGACGGAGCAGCCGAGGACGGCCGCTCGCACGCTGCTGTCGGGCAGGTCGTCGGCCGCGCCGGCGCAACCGCCGTACTTCTGGTCGGACCAGTACCGGACCCGGATCCAGCTCGCCGGTCATGTCGGCCCGGACGATCAGCCCCGGGTCGTCGAGGGCGACCTGGACAGCCGCTCCTTCGTGGTCGTCTACCGGCGGCACGGACACGACGTCGCCGTGCTCGCCGTCAACCGGCCCAAGCTCTTCGGTCGGCTCCGCCGCACGCTCACTCCGATCCCCGTCACCGTCGCGCCGGTCGCTTCCTGACCGCGCCCGGTGTCCCGGCCCCTGGGAGGTCACCGATGAATCCTCTCCACCAGTCCCTGCACGCGCTCGACCCGGAGATCGCCGCCGCGGTCGACGCCGAGCTGCACCGCCGGCAGACCACCCTCGAAATGATCGCCTCCGAGAACTTCGCCCCGGTGGCGGTCATGGAGGCCCAGGGCTCGGTCCTGACCAACAAGTACGCCGAGG
>NZ_JBEZIR010000163.1:0-17088 GCF_040651175.1 Kitasatospora sp. NPDC048540 | reverse complement strand
GCAGCGGGCCGAGCAGATCTGGAACGCGGCCGGGAATCTCCTCACCGACCGCGACGACAACCGCACCAGCTACAACACCGACAACAAACCCGTCACCATCACCAACAACAACGGCACCACCACCACCAGCTACTGGGCCGACGGCTCCCGCAAAACCCTCACCACCATCGACGCCAACGGCGCCAACGAACAAACCACCACCTTCCACTACACTCCCGCCGGTACCATCGCCAACGACAGCACCAAGGGCCTCACCGCCTCCTACCTCCTCACCCCTTACGGGCGCGAACACCGCGCCCTCACCCACAACGGCGTCCCCGTCACCGACGACACCACCGGCACCGGCTACCTCACCACCGACCGCCGCCGCAACACCACCGCCCTCGTCGACCTCAACGGCACCATCACCCAGACCACCAACTACCACGACTACGGCAAACATACCGATCGAAACGGAAATCCCCTCACCCAGAATCCCCATCACGACCGAGCCCACACCAACCCCTTCCTTTTCGGCAGCGAATACACGAACCCCGATAATCAGAACACCCAATACACTCCAGCTCGCACCTACTCCACCGACGGTTACTGGACCAGCAGAGACACCTATCAACTCCACAACCGATTCAACGCCTTCGACGCCGACCCCATCAACCAAACTGACCCCACCGGGCACATGACTGAGGCCATGAAGAAGGCGGCCAAAAAACTAAAGGAAAAGCTGGGTGGGGGGATAGACGTGCAAGAAACCCAGAGGGAGCTAGATCGAGGGGCGGAAATCTATCAGCGAAACAGGCAAATACAAATCGAGGCCCAAGATCGGCAGCGGTCCCACAATGCCTTGAATGGCGCAACGGATCCCGCAGATACGGCGACCGCGAGCGATTATATCCGCGAGCAGAAGAGTCACATATTTAATAGCGGTGAACTCTTCATCGACCCGAAAGATATGTTTGACGAGCAGGTAGGAAATCTTAATTCGCAGAAAATATATCGGAATCAAACCGGCGCCACGAGAGATCGAGGCCTATGCTCCCAGTGTGTAATGTCAAGCCACGTGTCAATGCTCACTGGCGTTAAAAATCACACCTTGGGAAACGCCTACTTCGGGGGGCCTGGGGCGACGGCTTTCATAAACTCCGGAAATGCCATTGGCGGTCCCACCAGGATTGGATTCGGCGCGGCGCTCGAAGCGGCCCGAACGGACTTTAATGCGAACCCTAACAGAATTGCCGGAATTACCCAGACCGGATCCTATGCGATCTCGATGAGGCTGGGAGGGAACCATGTGACGCACGTTGCAATGAGGCCTAGTGTGGATTCTATTTACGTAATCGATGCAGCACAGAAGAAATATCAAGTATACGCATTGTCGCAGCCTATCCCGGCCGCCGCAAACCACCTGTACGCACGATATGGAGAGTTTCAGGCATATTACATGGATATCGACGCGTGACGGCTATGCCTTTCGGAGCACTGTAGCCATTTACCCCGGGTTAACTGTCATTTTGAGGGCTTGATGGTCGCTAATGCCTCGGCAGGACTGATTTCAGCCGAGGAGACCAAGTGCAGGCCGAGGCTCAGAGCTGATGCAGAGTTAGTTGATCTTGCATATTGCAAGGTCGGTGTGGGTGTTCGAGACGGATGAACCTCCGTCCTGGTTGTTGACCTCGCGGGCCGAGCCCACTCAGGAGTTTCAATGACTGAGTCAAGCCGTCTGCGTGACCGGCTGGGCGGGGGTGAACTCCCGTTCGTCACGCAGCAGGGCCCATAGGGCGTTCACCCGTCGGCGGGCCAGGGCGATGAGGGCCTGAACGTGGCTGCAGCCCTCGGCGCGCTTCTTGAGGTCGAAGGCCCGGTTGGGGCCGTCCTTGATCGTGCTGGTTTGCGCGGACGTGTAGAACACCGTGACCTTGTCGGGCGAGCGGACCCCGGGCTTGCGCAGCCAGGACTCCAGGCGGGCGCGGCCGACGCGGCGTATCCCGGCCGGGGTCTGGCGGTAGGTCAGCAGCCTGGGTGCACCCATGTTGTTGGACCAGTCGAAGGCCCGCTCCGGGGCCGGGAAGGGCCGGTCAGCACGTCGCGGAGCCGGTTGACCGTGCGGACCCGGCCGGCGACCAGGTCGGTTGCGGTGGGCGACCAGCGGTGCCGGGTCCGCGACCAGCTGGGCGGGTACGTCCACGGCGGTGGGGTCCCGCCGCAGCCGGGAGGTCTCGGCGATCACGAAGGCGTCGCGGGCGTCGGTCTTCGCCTCGCCCCGGTAAGCGCCGGCCATCCGGTGCACCGTGCGGCCGGGCACGTGCACGGGCTTCTGTCCGTGCGAGGCCGGCAGTGCCAGCAGCAGCGCGGACGCGGTACCCGTCAGGTCGATCGCCCACTCCACGGCATCGGCCATGGCCAGGGCCTCGGCGATGGCCTCCAGGATCGCCGCGTCGTTGATCTTTTCCGACCAGATCTGGAACCCGGACTCGTCCACGGCAGCCGCCCAGTGATGGCCCTTGCCCGCGTCGATCCCCGTCCAGATCCGGGCCCGCCGCTCAGTCATCCCACTCTCCCCACGCCGAACCATCACACGTCGGCCCCAGGAACACCCCGCCGTCAGCTCCAGCGACCAGGACGCAGATCTCAATCAGCGGTCAGGGCGCCCCGGAGAGCCGGACGGCCACTCCTTGGGAGCCGCAGAAGGCAAGACCCCGTCAGCCACATCCGGCCCTCCCGGGCCGCTCAACACCTTACGGAGCACCGGTGTGCCAGTCGGCCGCGTCCCCTGTCCCCCGCTGTGCCGATGTGGCGCTCATGGAAGTTGGTGGATGGCTTTCGGGATCCGAGCAAGGCACGGGGGCACCGCAGGTATCCGGGTTCGACTCATTCCGGGCGGACGGGGCAGTGGGCGGCCGCCGCTCCGCAGGAGACTCTGGTGCGGCTGGCGCTGCCGGCGCGCGAGGCTTTCGCGCTGGCGGTGCCTCTGGGCGTCTCCACTATCGGGCGGGTGGTTTCGGCAGTGCTGCTGCGGGCTTTCCGAGAGAAGGCGGTGACGGTGGCCGTGGACGGGAAGCGCCTGCGCGGCTCCCGTTGTGAGTCCGGCGCGGCGATGACCGTGCTGGGGGCGATGCTGCAGGAAGGGACGCTGATCGCGCAACAGCGGGTGCCGGGCAGGATGAACGAGATCACCGGGTTCGCCGCCCTTCTCGCGGCCCTCGACCTGGCCGGGCCTGTGGTCACCGCGAACGCGCTGCTCAGAGCGAGAGCATGCGCGGATGCTGGTCGAGGAGTTCGGCGTCCACTACGTCTTCGTTACCAAGCGCAACCAGCCCGACCTGTGGGAAGCGTGCCGAGCGGTTCCCTGGTACCGCGTGCGTGCCGCCTCGCGCTTCACCGTTCGCGCGCACGGTCGCCTGGAGACGTGGATCATCGAGGCCGTGACCTGGGAGGATCTCGACTTCCCTACCTTCTGGTCGCGCGTATTACCCGCTACCGAACCCGCTACCCGGGCGGGAAGCGGTTCCGGGAGCGCGTGTACGTGATCACCGACCTGTCATTGCGGCAGGCCTGCCCGCAGCGGATCGGCGAACGAGGCACTTCGGGCATCGAGAACAGGGTCCACTACATGCGGGACATAACACTGGGTCTGAATGCCTTCCGCATTCGCACCGACCATGAAGCCCAGAACATGGCCACGTTGTTATCAGTCGCGACAAACTTTCTGCGCAGGACCGGAAGCTCCATCGCGGACGCACGCCGCCGACTGGCCTCGCACCATGCACAGCCCCGGTCGGGCTTTTCGTCATTCCTCGTGACCTGCGCATTCTGACAGCGCGCCTCCTAGAAGTAAGAGGCGCGCTGTCGAGATTTCTACCGGTCCGAGAGAAGGTTGTTGGATACAGTACTCTCTCTGCCGCCAGAGCCCTTGCTCCAGTTGTTTGCATCTTCCATTTCGATATTCATCGACTTTTCAATATGGGAGGATTGCTTTGTCTTTTTCCTGGCTTTCGATGATGCATCAAATGCACGCTCCGAACCAAATCCTGACACCATGGTCATGAAGGTCAATCGGTCCTCCATGGTTTCGCTCAGGAATCCCTGTCCGCGGCTCTCGACCGCGAAGCTGTTCGCATTCATAACCATGGCAGGGGCTATGACCCCTAGGCCGTAATACGCTAGCGCATTACGGGCCTCATCTCTGGACTTTACGGCATGCTCCAGGGGGGATTTAGCTGCTAGCTTTACCTTCTCCTGCGGAGAGAGAGACGCCACCTTGCTGTCGAGCTTGGCTTCTTTAGCCTTCGAGGCCGCACTGGCGGGCTTTGCTTTTGCTGCAACCTTGGAGGTGGTTTTTGAAACTGAGGAGGCAGCTTTCGCCGTCATTTTTCCGACAGTGCTCGAGGTGCGCGCAGCAGTGCCGACAAAGGGAATCACGGAGGCAACCTCCAGAGCGATGAAGGTGTACTGAACCTCCTTTTTCGAGAAAGCCTCGGCAAGGAAGTCTGTGACGTTTTCAGGTAGCGCTGTGAGAACCTTCTCCATGACCCAATTGAAACCTTCCATGATCTTGTCAGGAATATACCAGGCATATTCCCAGGCCTTGACGATGGCGTCCCAGACAGCGCTGCCGCCGCTCGGGTCAAGCTTCATGATCGGATTGGTGTCGAAAGCCATGAACCTGTTGAGCAGGGGCTCGACGTCCGCGGTCGTGAATCGACCTTGGCTGGGATCGTAGGTACGGGTCGAGAGATGGTAGGAACCTGTCCCGTGGTTGCGGTACTCGCCGCCGAAGCCCATCGGATTAACCCGGGCCTGCTCGCGGGCGCCCTGCGCCGGAGTCGCGGGCGGCAGTGCGGACCCGTCCGAGCGTGCAGGGGAGCCGTACGGGCTGTAGTCGTAGCTCGTATGCAGCTTTCCGTCGTTGTCGGTGAGCCCCCGTACGCTGCCGTGGCGGTCAACGAGGAAGTAGTCGGTGGTCGTGCTCGGGTCATCCCCGAATTCCGTCAGCGTACGGGCCTCGCGGGAGGTCGGCCCCATCAGGTAGGAGCCGATACTCCGGTCGGAACCATCAGCGTTCGAGTGGGTGTCGTTGGCGAGGAATCCCTCAGGGGAGTAATGGAAGCGTGTGACGGCGGGAGCGTCGCCAGTGGTGACCGACGCCGCCCGCGTGCCATCGGCCCAGTACTGGTACTCGGTGGTCGTGCCGTCCGCACTCTGCACCGAAACAGGCTGGTTGGCGGCATTGTAGGTGTAGCGGTTACCTTGGTGATCAAGTGTCAGGTTTCCGCGTTCGTCGCTCCACTCCTGCGCTCGGGATTGGCCGTCGGTGGTGATGGTCCGGAGGCGACCGTTGTCGTCGATCTCGTTGGTGGCGACACTGGTGGTGCCGTTCGAGGTGGTTACCGTCCGCACGACGTCGCCGGCAGCGTTGATCTCCGGATACTCCACGCTGTGCAGGACCGCGCCCTGCTCGGAAGTGCCCTGGTGGACCTGCGCTTTGATCAGCCGGTTGTAGGCGTCGTACCGGTATGCCGTGGTGGTGGTCGCCGATTGACCGGTCTCGGGATCGGGTCGGGTCTCGGTGGCGCTGGCCAC
The DNA here is from genome assembly GCF_040651175.1 of Kitasatospora sp. NPDC048540. NCBI lineage: Bacteria > Bacillati > Actinomycetota > Actinomycetes > Kitasatosporales > Streptomycetaceae > Kitasatospora > Kitasatospora sp. NPDC048540. The sequence goes on along the minus strand of NZ_JBEZIR010000163.1, from coordinate 11,511 downwards.
CTGGCCGTGTCCGTCGTAGGTGTACGAGGCATCGGCGAGCACCGCGCCTTCAAATCCGGTGGTGCGCTGGGTCTTGAGCTGTCCGCTGTCCCAGAAGGTGAAATGGGTTGTGCTGTTCTCGCGCTCGACGCGCTCCGGCCGCGCCATCTCGTCGTAGAAGTAGCGCGTGCTTGCAAGCCTGGTCGTACCATCCGCCGCGTACTGGACAGCCTCACGCATCGCGCCGTGGCCGTAGTAACCGTAAGCGGTGATGAGACCGGCGGCATCGGTAGTGCGCTCGAGTCGGCCTGCGTCGTCGAACGCCTGGGTCAGCACAGCACCGTCGGGGTGGTCCGGGCTCGCCGGGTAGGTGATCGAGGTGGTGTAGCCATCGGTGTTGTACTCGTATGAAATCCTCGTCTTCTCTGGGTTGTCGGGATCCCACACGTGGCTCACGGTACCGGTGGTGTGGTTGTACTCGAAGTGACGCTTGACCGGCTGTATGCCCTCCGCAGTGATGACGGTGTCGGTCAGTCGGCCGGTCTTCTCGTCGTAGTCGTTATGGGTCGTGGACAGCACGGTACCGTCGGAGCGGGTGGTGGTCGCCGTCTTGACCTGGCCGTCGGCCGCGTACTGGTAGGTGATGTAGACGCCGTCGGGGTAGGTCACTCGTTCCGGCCGGCCGGCCGCGTCGAACACGGCTCGGGTACCCGAACGAATGCGGTCCGGGTCATCGGCGGGGGTAAGACTCTTCGAGCGTGACTCTCCGAGGACGTTGAGGTCCCGCTTCGCGGTGATGGCGGTCCCTGGGAAGCGATCGGTCGCAGTCGGGGTGAGAGTGTTGCCCTCGTTCAAGCCTCCGGTGCCGTGGATAGGCGTGACCTCGACGTCGTTCTCCACCGCACCGGCGTCGCGGCCGATGCCGTCGAACGACCGGCTGGAGTCAGGCGTCTCGGTACCGTCGGAATAGTCGGTACTACTACAGACCATACGACCCTCGGAGTCGAGGGAATCCTTCTGCGTGATCTTGGCTTGCTCGCGGTCGCTGCCTGCGGGAATCGTGTACTGAGTGAGTGAGCTGACGCCTGTTGCACATGCCTCGTGAGATGCTGCGTCGTCGTAGTGAGTCTGCTGTGTAACACCGTTCGGCCTGCGCACCTCGACGACACGCCCTGCCAGGTCTTTGGTCTCCACGGTCGGCTTGTCGGCCCCCGGAGAAGTCGTCTCGGTCACCCGCCCGGTCACGTCATAGGTGACCTTACGCAGTTCACGGGCATTGTCGGCGCCCACGGGCTTACCACCCTTGACGTTGTCGGTCATTCGGGTGGGGCGGCCGAGCTCGTCCGTCTGATGGGTGACACGCCTGCCGTCCGGAGTCTGAACGGTGCGTTCACGGACACCACTGTAGGTGGTACTCGTGGTGAGACTGCGGTCCGTGCCGGCGAACCTGGTCTCGGCGATCCGACGTCCGGCGACATCGTGGTCGAACCGGGTGACCTTGCCGCCGGCGTCCCTCTGCTCGACGACCGCGTTGGTCGAGAGGTCCCGCACCTCGACAAGCTTCGCCTCTGACGGGCCGCCCTTGTCTACGGTCGTCGTCTGGGTGAGTCGGAGCCCGCCGGTGATCGGGTCCTTGCCGATCTCGCGGTCGTACATCTCCTCGGCGCGCTCCGGCGGGGTGCTTGCGTCGCCCGTCGAAGTGACCGTCTTCCGCGTCAACTCACCTCTCCCGTCGACCGCGAAGGAGGTCGTGCTTCGGCTGGAAAACGGTCCGCCAGCCTCGGCGACGGACTCCGTGGTCGACTCGACCGACTTACCGTCGGACGTCAGCCGGTTGACAACCTCCTTGGTGGGACCGCCAGGTGCAGTCGTTGTCGTCTTGACCGGCTGGCTGTACGGGCCGTACTCGGTCGTCGTCGTGACACCATCTGCGTCCGTGGTGGAGGATGGGAGGCCCAGACCGTTGTAAGTGGTCTTCTGAGTCTGCTTGTACTGTCCGCCCTCCCGGTTGCGTGCGGTGACGTCAGTCTGGATGGCCCAGGCATTGTTCGGTTTGAGGTCCGCCACCCTGGGAGCCCTGCCCTCCACCTCTCCGGGGTAGGACAGCTCGACTTCCTGAGATGTGCCTTGACGACTACCCTCCACCCACAACGTCTCGCTCTTCTTGAGCAAATGGAATTTGTTGTATGTAGAGCGCACTGCCGAATACCTGTCGGACAGCTCGGTCGTGTAGGAGTATGCGGTGGCATCGTCGGACTCGTACAGCCCGTCGGTGCCCTTACCGTGGAAATTTGGATATCCCGTAAAGTTGCGCGCCGAGCCATCCGGGGAGAACCTGAACGAACGGGTCGGGATGAGCTCCTTGTCATCGTCATTCGTGACCTTGAGTGTTTCCACCGCCAGTGCTCCAGGCTGGTTTGGCACGTTCTGGTAGGAAATCTGGGTCACGCCTCCTGCAGGCGAGAAGACCTGGCTCAGCAGTTTCGCCTGGTTGGGTCCATAAGTGTTGTACCTGAAATGAATGGAGCCCTGTTCGCCAGGGAGGTTGATCCATTCGAGCACCCCGCCGTCGAAGGAAAGAATGGTATCCGGAGTGCGCTCGTCGCTACTTTCAGAGCGTGCCGGAGGGACGATATGCGTCCCGTCTGGCTTTTCGGCAAAGAGCGTCTTCTGCCCATATGCATCAATGACCGATTCGGGCTTGAAAGAGGGTTTTCCAGTACCACCTTCGACCGTGCTCCAGGTCATGTCCATCCGATTGCCGAACCGATCGGCCCGGGCAATCATGTTTCCATCCTCGCCAAAGTATTCGGCTTCGCCGGTAGCCGTATACTCCAGCGTGTAGTGGTACGGACGGGCGCCGTCCACACCCTCACGTTCCGGCAGCACGCCAGAATCCTGGGAGAATTTCAAATCCTCCCCCATGTAATTCTTCAGCCTAGACGGTGAATTTTCGTCATATCCGTACGATCCTCCGGATGCGGGATGAATCTGTAGACCGCCCACCGGATCGACGTAGGGAACGCTTACACCCCAACCCGCACCCCATCCATAGCGGTTCGTCCCAGCGGCGGCACGTTCCTGGTCATAGTTCAGGGTGAGCGATGTGGCGAATCCACTCGGCCCGTCCATCTTGAGAAGCGGGAATGAGGTTCTGAACCGTCCGGTACGCGGATCGATGTCGCCACTGAGCTCACCACTCATGGTGAATGCGCCCGAGACAGGCGGCGGCAGGGTGCCCGCCGACGCCGGTGTCGCGGCAGACAGCGTTACGATCGGGGCCGTAGTCACCGCCGTCAGCACGGCTACGCTCAGCGCCAGGCGGCGCCGCACGGGGTGCATTGCTGTCTGACGGGTACCCGGCTGGCCGGACGGTGCACGGGGAGTCATGTCATGCTCCTAAGAATCTAACGGTCGTGGATCTCAGGACCGCGGTCCATCGATGTAGCGGCCATGAGTGATGAGTGCCGCATTGAAGAGGCTTCCGTTGAAGCCGCTGTCGAGGTACGCCGTCTTGCCCTCGATCCGCATCGGTGTCTGGATAAGTGCCTTTCGGTCGTAAGGGAGCGGAAGGCTCTCGACCGCATGCGCCACTCGACTCGCCCACATGAGGCCGATTGCCGGACCAGTTCCGTTGCGAGCATCTAGGCCCGCTTGGAAAAGGGCGGGATGAGTCTTCCCGTCGGCCTCTGGGTTGGCCAACTGACAGACACCCTCCTCGATGGGGCACGGGCCGGCTTGAAGGCCGATCTGAGGAGATCCGGTTATCGACGGAGCGGAAGTATTTGTGTAAAAGTTGAACTGGCCGCTGTGACTGACTGATCCATCCTCGAGATATCCATTGACGAGAAATGCCGTGGTCGTACTGGTGGTCGAAAGGTACACCCTGTAGCGAGATTCCAAAGCTGCCAGTTCAGTATTTGAGTAGCTCCCCTTGTTGGATTCAACCGAGATATAGTTGGAAAGCTTCCCTTCCTGATAGAGGCCAGTGATCAACTTTCCTGATGTTTCACGGAAATAGAGAAGACTGTAGAACGGGTGAGATGGCTCGAGGGCGGATGCTGTTCCGTCTTTAATCACGACATCAACAGGAGCCTGGTCGAGACCGTTCGGCGCAATTGATGGCGTCGAGAAATGGTGAAAGAATGATGGCTTGACGGTGCTAGAAACCGCCTCTGGCGCAGCATTGTCAAGATCACTGATAATGATCGGTGTCGATTTCAAGCCATTGGAGACTCGAATCTTAGAAAGTTTCACCCCGTTAGTCTCCTGGCTTTCCCAGAAAAAACTTGCGGGGCCGAGAGTAATTTTGTCTCCGTCCCGGACCGGTTCGGATGCAGGCATTAGCTTGCCCAACTGATGGGACCACGTGATGCCGTTGGTACTGCCTTCGACGGTCAGGGCAGGAAGAACTGCTTGGGTACGGGATCCGGAATCAGGAACGATCCATTCGGCGCCGGATACATCGAATCTATAGACCACCGACTTTCCCTTGTCCTCGGCGGCCTTGCTGACCAGCCGCTGGCCCGTCACCTGAGGTGCTGCCGCTGCTTGCGGTGAGGCTCCCTCGATCACAAGCTTGTACCCGGCTTCCGACCTTTCAGTTTTAAGCTTAAGCCCCTTGTCGCCTACCTGCTCCTTGACGGTCACCGCGCCATTACTCTGCTCGATCCGCGCGATTGTCCGCGCACCGGGATTTCCTGTCGGATTCAGCACGACATATGCGTACCTGGCGTCTGCATCACCGCACCACCCCTTGTCCGATGATGTCATGACATCAGAGGAAAACGCCTCGCCTTGTACGCCGGGCTGGATCTCTTGCGTGGTTCCGCCCGACCAGCATCCCTTGTCTTCGTTGACGTCGGACTTAACCGCCACCTGCACAGATTCCGCCGAAGTATTGTCGACGGCGAATTTCAAGGTATGCCGGCCGGGGTACCACTGATAAGCTTTTTTATCGTCCATCGCCATTGGAGGCTTATTGGTGATCTTGTCTTCGCGCCCCAACGCCATCGGGCTGAGCTTCCCGTTTTCCTGGGACAGCACCGAGTGAGTCTGGTTGCGCCATTGACCGGTCAGCAACTTCGGCTTCCCGTCTTTGGTGAGGACCGGGAGGTAGTTGATTGCCTCGACAGCGCCGCCGCCGGCTGGCGTCTCGGCTATCGGCGCTCCCGTACCGAGGTTTCCTTGGGGCTTGACGAGCATTGCTCGTCCGTTGTTGTGCCCGATTGCCAGAGAATCTTCGCTGCCCCACTTTCCGAAGGCAAAGGACGTAGGTGCCTCAAAACCGTCCCGGCCCTCAGGGGAACTGCTGCTGCTCCAGTCCGACCAGATCTGGTCGTAGGTTCCGGAGGAGAGATTCCTTACCTGAACCCTCTGCAGATTTTCGCTGGCCAGGCCAATGGCTACGCCGAACTTTCCGCCTCCTATCTCTCCGATTCCGAGCGAAGAAACCGTCTGCTTGTCGGTCCAGGATCCAAGCCATTGCCTGTGTTTTATGGTGCCGGTGTCGGTGTCGACGAAATCGACCAGGGCTTCTCGCTGAGTCTCCCAACTGTCACCGAAATGCAGCCAATCCTTGTTCTTCTCCCAGAAATATGCGACGGAGTGCCCGGCGGCCAGGATCCTCTCGTCGCCATTCTCTCCCTTAACGACCCCGAATGCGAGAGCGGTGATTTGAGGGAGTCGATATTCCCAGCCTGCGAGAACTATTCCGTCCCGCCGATCTTCCGCTCGCCATTTATCTGAGGAGTGCTGGAGGATCGTCGTGGCGCCGCAGGATTCCGCTGCGCATCCGCTTCTAGGGTCTACCTTGTACACCTTCGGCGTACGTGCTTGGTCCGGCCCAGTTAGGCCGGAAATGTAGAGCTCCTTGGCGTCACCGGCAAGCTGCAACCCGCTTACTCCGTTGTTGTGAGCGAAATTCTTGTAGTTTGCCGACCAGCGCTTCTCGTCCAGCCCTGGGCTCAGGTCTGTCTGGGTCTCGGAGAGCAGTGCACCGCCTCGGCTGGGGTGGTCGTAGATCCGTAGGAAGTACGCATTGGATTGATCCGACTCGATGGCCGCGCGCTGGTCGTAGTTCTTGCCTAGAAAGTCTGCGATCACCTCGTTGCGCCGTAGAGTCGGGGGGGAAGAATCCTCCGGGATGCTCTCCTCTATGGTGGCATCCCTCTCCGCTGCGACCAGCGCATCCGTTTCCTGAATGTCTGCTTCCGAAGCGGCCGCAGCTGGCTGAACGAACGCTAGCGTCGATGCGGTCGCGATGAAACCGGCGCTGACCGATACCCCGATCCGGCTCAGGAAAATCTTCTTCACTGACATCATAGCCATTCTGGTCATCCATATCTGATAATTCGTGGCGCTGGGTTCAACAGGCCGGATCAGGAGTCGAACTCATCTCTGCCATTGGACACCACCGAGCACCCGGCAAGCGTCCACCGATCGGCGGGTCAGGGGGATGAAATGAGCTCCAAGGGATTGTAATCTTCTACACTGCGTCGTCCATCTGGGGCGCCTTCCATCATGTGAGCGGGAACGCCCTGCCCGTCTCGCTGGATGATTCAAGCGCCCACAACGGCGAACCGGGCGTGTTGTTGAAGATTAAGGGGGCATTCCCGACCGCTTGACCCGTTATTGCCCTGACGGCATTGATGGCAGGATGGCAGTAACGAGATCGCCATGGGTCGTGATCCTCGTGCGAATCATTTCATTAGGTGTGAAAATTTGGGCAGCGTCCCGCAGAATTGCCCTCGTGGATTGAGTCTCAAGAGGGGTTAGGTGGCGATCAAAGTCGGTTTTATCGCCTGTGACGGTTCGCAGCGGGAGGCTTGCGTTGTCGGTGCGAGCGTGAGGGTTGAGAGCGACACCGATGAGCGGGGGCCCGCCCTTGGACCGAGCCTGATACAGGGCCGGTTGAGTGCTGCTTGGGGCGACGAGCCGGCAGGTGTCCTCAGGGCAGCCCTTGATGGCGATTCCACCGACTGCATAGCCGCTATTGTCAGCGGAGCTGGCCGTCAGCGCGGTTCGGGAAGCCGTCACCTTCATGTCTTTGGTCTGGTTATTATTCCGCCATTCATTGCCGTTGAGGTTTATGTAGGCCCTGACAGCCTGGTTTGCCGTGTTGGCGTGGTTGGCCGTGGACAAGTAGAAACGGTAGTTGGAGTTTTCGGTGCCGGTTGGCTGGTACTGCCCTCGCACAGGTGTGATCGACATGTACTGGTCGAAGTCCTCGCCGGTCCTGTGGAGCCCGGTGATCAGGCTGCTGGTTGCCGTGTCCCGGAAGAAGAGGTAGTCATAGGCTCGTTCCTCGAGAGCTGGGGTGCCCGGAGCAATATAGGGCGTGATCACCAGAGGGACCTGGTCTACGCCGTTGGGCCGTGGGACGGCGTTCGTTGCTGCAGTAGGTGCCAGTGGTGCGTCGGTGAGTACGGGCGGTTTGGGGAGCGATCCGAGGTCGATCGAGCTTCCGCGTTGATCGCCGGCGCTTACCCGCAGTTTGGTATACTGCGGGCCCTTGGCGTTTTCCCAGTAGAAGCTTGCTGAGCCCATGGTGAGAAGGCCGTCTTTGAGGGTTGGCGCCGAGGCAGGGATCAAGTCACCGACATCGGTCCAGGTCATTCCGTTGGTGGTTCCTTGAACTTTCAAGGGGGGGATAACTGCATTATCAAGGTGCTCAGCTCCCTCTATTCTCCACTGGGCACCAGTGACGTCCACCCGGTAGACGGTCAGTCCGGGGTCATTGTTGTGAGGCTGGTTCACCAGGCGGTGCCCGGTCGCTTGGGGGGCGGTTACCGCTTTCACGGCGGAGAATTCGTCCTCCACCACCAGCCGGTAGGCGTGTGGGTCGTTCTCGTCCCGCTGGGCGGTGAGTTTGGTCCCGGAGCCGGAGTTATCCCAGGCCACGGTCAGAGAACCGTTGTCGACCTGGAGTTTGAACGTCGTCGGCTCGCTGTGCTTCTGGCTGTCCTGGACCTGGAGGTATGTGTATGTCCCGCCGTCAGCTGCGCAGCGTCCCTGATCGGAAAGCATCGATGCCACCGAGGTGAAGCTCTGGGGTTCGCCAGGGCGGACGGTGTGCGGTTCCTCAGGGAAGGGCACGCCGTCGGCGACGGCGGCATTCCGCCAGCAACCGAGGTACTCGTCGCCGGGCTTGGCGGGGGACATCCGTACGTCAATGTCGTTTCCCTTGCGGTTCTCCACCGTCAGGCGGGGCGCAATATAGCCGGGGTAGATCGTGCGAGCCGTGTCCCCATCCGTCTTGTCGTTGATTTCAGCCCTGCCATCCCTGATGGCTTGGCCAACGGCGCTGGCGCGTAGCTCGGTCCCCTCGTCGCCGGAGCGGCCGGTGTCCTCCAGAACGGTATGTTCCCCGCCGCCGACGCGACCCACCATCAGCCGTTCCTTGCCGGAGGAGTCGGTAAAGAAGTTGATTCCGGCGACCGGGGCATTCTTCAGAGCAGGCTGAGTGGTGATCGGTGAACTCTTCCCGCTTCCATTGCCCGATGCTTTCATGATGCTGACCTTGCCCGAGTTGGTCCCGACCGCGAGGACCTGCTCGCCCTTCCAACGGCCGTAGGCCAGAGTGGTAGGCGAGTTGGCACCGTCCCGTGCCTCCTCAGGCTTTACATCCATCCAGTCGCCCCACCTGGTCTCCGTCTTTCCGTCCTTCAAGGATATGACGTGCAGCTGGTTGATCGCCCCGCCATTCATCCCGACGGCCAGCGAAGATTCGCCGTTTCCAAGATCGCCGATCGCCAGGGAGGACGGCATGGAACCGTTATCTGTTGTTGGCAGATCAATGGTGTAGATGGGATTAGTGGCCCAGATGTCGTCAGCATCATAGATCTGAACTCTAGGACTCTCCTGCTTCTGGTATGACGCAGGTACCTCATCGTCTATCCAGACATCGTTTTTGTCGAAGAAGTGGGCTGTAGATGTCGCTACGGCGATCATTCTTTTCCCGTCGACATTGCCGATCGCCGTGGCCGTCGCGAAAGGCCTTTCCGTGTCCCAGCCGATCATGCGACCCCAGTTCCACCAATCCGTTATCCAGCGCTCCTTCCGATCATATGTTCCTCTACCCAGATGGCGTGGGGATTGAAAATCACTGAGGTCTTCGTTCGTGCTGATCAGAACTGGCTGCCCGCCCATATTTCCGGCTATATAGAGCCCTTTTGCGTCGCCTGATAGTTGAACCTTGTCGAGCTCGCTGGATTTTGCAAAGGGCCGCACGTCGTCGATGAAGGACCCCCGGGAGTCGTTGGTTGCCCCGGTAACCTCGATCTTTAGTTCACGTAGTTTGCTTCCGCCCCAGTCGGGGTGGTCGTAGATGCGCACAAAGCCGTCCTCGATGACGGCCCGCTGGTCGTGCCCCTTGTCGAAGAAGTCGGCGACGACCTCGCTGCGGTCCAACTTCGGGAGCTTGCCGCGTTCGTCCTGCTCCAGTGCGGGTGCGATCGCGGTTAGTTCGGTGTCTGCCGGCGATGCGGCGGCTGCCGGGACCGACAGGGCAATCGGAACGCCCATGACCGCGCATGACACCGACACCGCTGCCCACCGTCCGTAACGTCCTTTGACGCCGCGCCTGAAGCTCATGGAAGTTCCCGCCTATGTGAGGTCTAGTTCACTCCATGGGACCGGACAGCACCGCCGAGACGCATCGGGAGATCGGCCCTAGAACCGGGGGACCCCCCTCCCCTTGGCCTCACCTGGCATCGTTTGGACGCGATCGTGTAAGGGTATGCAAGCCGCCGCGCCCTCCCTGTCGTTGCTCCCGCAAGAGGTTCTGACTGAGAAGCCGTTGTCTTTCCGTGAGTGATGGCGCCATTTCCGCAGGTCAGGCATAGGTTCGGCGTTTCGGCGGCAGGGACGAGGCGTCGTGTCGTCTCTTCGGTGGAGGTGCCGGGATGCCGTCGGTGATGGGGTTGCTGGAGGAGCGCGAACGCGCGGCTCGCCAGCGGGTGGAGGCCCTTCAGGCCGAGCTGCGGGAGGCGGAGTCCGTGTGGGAGCGGCTCGTGATCGCCCGCGAGACGGTGGCCGAGGTCCTGACGGGACCCCGCGGCGGTGAGGAAGAGGTGCCGGTCGTGACGGCCGCTGAGCGGCCGGCGCGAGTCCTGGCAGCGGCGCCGGGTTCGATGGTGCCGCACTGGCGGGAGGGTCTCGTCCCCGCGGTGCCGGCGCCGGACTGTCAGCGGATCATGGATGCTCTCGCCGGCCGCAACGGGTCGTGCGGGGAAGTGATGGACTGTCGGCAACTCGCGGCAGCACTCGGGCTGGAGCCGGCTCCGGCGAAGGTGGAAGGGGTGCGGTCGAAGGCGAAGCGGCTGGCCGCGCGGGGCTGGCTGGCCGAGGAACGGCCGCGGGTGTTCAGCGTGGTCGCCGGGCGAGGCGTCGGCTCATGCCCATGCTCATCGACCAGCGGATCATCGCCTCGGAGGTGTCGGTGCGGCCTTCGTAGTCGCGGGCGAGTCGGCGTGAGCGCATCAGCCAGGCGAACGTCCGCTCGACCAGCCACCTTCTGGGCAGCACGACGAAGCCCGTGGTGTCGTCGCTGCGTTTGACCACGCTCAGCGCGAGGCTCAGGACGTCGCGGGCGAGGTCGACCAGGCGTCCGGTGTAGCCGCCGTCGGCCCACACCAGCGTGATGCGCCAGTGCCGTTCGCGTAGCCGGGCCGGCAGCGTCCGGCCAGCCTCGCGGTCGGTGACCGAGGCCGCGGTGACCATCACCGCCAGCAGCAGCCCGAGGGTGTCCACCACGATGTGACGCTTGCGGCCGTTCACCTTCTTCCCGCCGTCGAATCCCCGGGTGGCGGCCGGCACCGACGCGGCGCCCTTCACCGACTGGGCGTCGACGATCCCCGCGGTCGGCTCCGGATCGCGGCCCGCCTCCTCGCGGACCCGGTCCCGCAGCTGGTCGTGGAACTCGGCGACCAGCCCCTTGTCCCGCCAGCGCCGGAAGAAGGCATAGACGCGGTCCCATGCGGGGAAGTCCGCGGGCATCGCCCGCCAGGTGATGCCACCCGCGACCAGGTAGCGCACAGCATCGACCATCTTCCGGTGGCAGTACCCCTCCGGCTGCCCGCCCCGGCCCTCCAGCCATCCCGGAACGGGCATGACGTCGCGCACCACGGCCCACTCCGCGTCGCTCATGTCGGACGGATACCTCGGTCGCCTGTGCGGGTGGTCCTCGGCGTTCCCGAACCGATGAGCGAGGCAATCACACCTCAGGGCACTGGAGTTGGACGACACCGGCACGGGCACGGGCACGGGCACGGGCACGAAAGACTGCAGCACCAGGGGCCTCCTGTCGCTCGGTTGGATTCGACACCCACGAGCTGTACGGGAGGCCCCACTCTCATGCGCAGCCGGCCAGAAGATCACCCGACCGAGTCGACGACGCGAACTCACGCTCACCAAGATCGATAGAGCAACGGCCACTTAGTACTGCAACGGTGCTTACCGTGACGGTTGTCTGGTTCGCTCGTTGTGGTGTTCATGGGTGGGGACATATCCGAGGTGGATGCTCGTCGCTGG